>NZ_CAKRAS010000053.1 GCF_934295145.1 uncultured Eubacterium sp.
CACAACAGTTATTTTGCCATTAGCTTATATGCATGCGTGGTACGCGGTGCCACGGCGTAAATGGAACAAAGCAGAAACGAACTCCAACGAAAGAACCATTGTAAAATTTTCGTTGTGACCGCTGCGTCTAGCCCGACCGCGGGAGTGTGTCTGAGCCCGCCGGTTTTGCGGGCGAGTTCGCGGGAGCGGTCGTAAATAAGCGACGCAGTGGTCACAGAAGATTTTTCAGGTTCTTGTTGGAGTTCGTTTCTGCTTGTTCCAAATCACCCTAAACAAGAATTAGAAGATGCAGCCATCATAGTGTTTCAGCATATTCTGATCCGGACGCTCTAAGAGGCTTGTGCACACGAAGTCTTTCATCGGTTCTACGAATGGGAAGGTATCGCGTGTAGCCCAGGACGGAACAGTCCATGCTGGCGGATTGTTGATAAACGCATTTGTCCATGCGGAGTTGTTTTCGAACCAGAGCTCGCATACACGATCCCAGCGATGGAAGAAGATGTTGTCTTCACTTACATCTACGAATTCCGGAGTGCCATCACCTTCCGGCAGCGGAATCGGAGAATACTGTTTGTCATATGCTTTGTGTGAGAAGAAACGAAGCAGTCCCGGCAGTTTGCATGCTTCTGGTGCAAAGTGGTTTAAGAACCAGTCTTCGCCTTCTTCGCGGGACACTCCCTTCGGATAGGACATCATGTATACAAATCGGATAAATGTTTTGCCGGCATGGTTCATTGTCTGACCAAAGAAATCCTCTGTCGGCTCAGCCGGGATGTTTGCGATTGCAACGGTCATGGCGTTTTCTACCGGTTCTGGTGTCATGCCGAGGAGTCCGCGCAGGCTTCTTCTGCCTTCTACGTCAAGTCCGAGATTTTCGTGTACACGATAGTTGAAGAATCCCAGTTTTTCCATGCCTTTTGCAGGCGGCATTACACGGTACATAACGTAGCGTGTCAGCCATGGCTCCTGTGCCATTACCTCCGGACAATGATGGTGTACAAACCAGCGCTCCATTGCCGGAATGTTGTCGATGTCGTTGATGTGGTGGATGATCAGTGTTTTGTTCATTACTGCCATTGTGAATACCTCCATAAAATATAAAATGTGTTGTTTGTTACAGTTCGCAGAAATTTTAGTCATACAATGCGAAAATGATGCTGCATGATTCAATATGAAATCTAGTTAATTTCTTGCGAAAATAGTTCGTGTTTGATAAAATAATTGTAAACCTTACCCTAAGGGCAGAGTCAAGGGAAAAGGAAATGTATACAAGAAATAATTGGCATGTATGATTGCAAATTCATAGATGAAGAGGTTCAAGAGTACCTGAAAATAGTAAATGGAGGAGAACATGGACGGGTATATGACCATCGGGGAAGTGGCAAAAGTAAAGCAGGTTTCGATAAAGGCCCTGCGCTATTATGAAAAAATAGGGATTCTGCAACCGGCATATTGCGACCCGGATACGGGATATCGTTATTATAAGAACGAACAGATGCTGGCCATTGACATGATCAAGTTTTTGCAGATTCTGGACATTCCGCTGAAAAACTGGAATCAGTATGTGGAGCCGACAGGCGAGTTTGACCTGAAGGGGTTACTGCGGGACGGGCAGATTCGCGCCTATGAAAAAATCGGGGAGCTTCAGAGCTGCCTGAAACGATTACAGCTGGCCGAGCGGGGCATTCAGGATACGGAAAAATATCGGGATTGTGAGGGCTTTTACAGGAGAGAAATTTCGGAGCGGAATATTTTAAGAAGAGAGATCAGGGAAGGGGTGTCTTCTGTGGAATTTCACAAAAAGCTGAGTGAACTGTTTGATCTGGCACAGAAACATCAGTTGTCGGCAAATTATCCATCCGGAATGATGATGGATGTGGATGAAAGCAGGGTGACCTATTTTGTGTATGTGGAAGTGTTTGAAAACTGTGAAGATCTGCCGGAGTATAAGTGTATGCCGGGAGGAACCTATGAATGTCTGCGCTGTCCGCCGAAAAGTATTATGAAGGCTGCCGAACTGTATCCGGAGTATTTTGCGAAACATGCGAAGTTTACGGTCGTAGAGGCAGACTGCATTACATCGCCGGTTTATTTTCAGGAGTATCCAGTGGAGCTGCAGTTTACCCAAATTAAGGAAACTCCCAGATTCAATTGAGAATATCCATCCTGAATGTTCTGATTGACTAACTTGTATAAAAACAAGTACAATAAATTCACTGATTTAAAATATTGTTTCTGATTCATGCATCTATTTTCAAAAAACAAAAATATTTGGTGGAAAAGACACAATAGATAAAATGCAGACGGAGTGATTTTATCTTTCCGGATGTAAAATATAATAGGAAAACTCTGACGGCAAGGAAGATCCGAGCGGGAATAGTTGTTCAACATAAGTAAAAATAGATATAAGTTTTTGGCTGAAATACAGGTGAAGTATATCAGATGAGAGATGACTTCCACTTTTATAGGTGGTGAGTAACAACATTCTTGAATCGTTGTATTTATTTTAGCAGAAACATATATTAGTATTCAGGTCAGATACAGGAGAACCTGATAAGCGGGGACTTACAGAACCATTTTTCCGACGAATTGCCGGGAAGATGGTTCTTTTTGATTTTAGGAGGAAAGTATGTTAAAGGTAGCAATTTACGGAAAAGGCGGCATCGGAAAGTCCACAGTGACTTCCAATCTGGCAGCCGCTTTTGCAAATATGGGAAAACGTGTCATTCAGATCGGTTGTGATCCGAAAGCGGATTCTACGATCAATTTACTTGGTGGCGAACCGCTGCGTCCGGTGATGAATTACATGAGAGAAGAGGACGAGGAGCCGGATGAGCTGGCGCAGATTTCCAAGGAAGGTTACGGCGGAATCCTATGTATCGAGACCGGTGGACCGACACCGGGACTTGGCTGTGCAGGCCGCGGAATTATTGCAACATTCCAGCTTCTGGAAGATATGGAACTTTTTGAGCATTATAAGCCGGATGTGGTTTTATATGATGTGCTGGGTGACGTGGTCTGTGGCGGTTTTGCAGCACCGATCCGAGAGGGCTATGCGGAGAAAGTTCTGATCGTTACTTCCGGAGAAAAAATGGCGTTGTACGCAGCAAATAATATTTCCAGTGCGGTGCGCAATTTTGAGGATCGCAGTTATGCCCGGGTATTTGGTATCGTACTGAATCACCGAAATGTGGAAAACGAGACGGAAAAGGTGCAGGCATTTTCTGAAAAAATTGGTGTGCCGATTGTGGGCGAAGTACCGCGAAGCGATGAAATTATCCGCTGGGAGGATCAGGGAAAAACAGTGATCGAGGGTGATCCGGATTCTGAGATCAGCAAATGTTTCTTTGATCTGGCGGAATTATTACTAAAAGAGGAGGAGAATGCATAAGGCAGCAGGTATTCTGAAAAGCAGAGTGGACTGACTTATGGAAAGAAGAGGAAAATATATGAGACAGGAAGCATATTTTTGTACGGTGGAAGAATTGAACGGCCTTGGAAAAGAGAATATTCCGCAGCAGCTCATTTCTCATACGCATCTGATCTACAGTTCTCCGGCGACGCTGGCTTTTAACTCACCGGGTGCGGAAGGATTCGGTGTCAAGCGTGCGGGACTGGCGGTTCCGGGTTCCATTATGCTGATCGTGGCGCCGGGATGCTGCGGACGAAATACATCGGTTTTGAGTTCCATGCGGGCTTATCACGACCGTTTTTATTATCTGCTGATGGATGAGACGGATATCGTAACGGGCCGTCATTTGAAAAAAATTCCGAAAGCGGTGGCAGAGATCTGTGAGGGGTTGGAGAAAAAGCCCTCCGTTGTGATGATCTGTATTACCTGTGTGGATGCGCTGCTTGGAACGGATATGGAGCGTGTCTGTCGAAAGGCGGAGGAAGCCGCGGGACTTCCGGTGAAACCGTGTTATATGTATGCACTGACAAGAGAGGGACGTAAGCCGCCGATGGTGCATGTGCGTCAGTCAATTTATTCCCTGCTTGAGCCAAAGAAGAAAAAAGGAAATGTGGTGAATCTGTTAGGATTTTTCTCTCCGCTGGTGGATGACTGTGAACTGTATGATCTGCTTCATGGTGCCGGGGTAAAGACAATTCATGAGATTTCCCGATGTAAGGATTATGAAGAATATCAGACCATGTCTGAGGCGAATTTTAACCTGGTGCTTCATCCGGAAGCGAGATTTGCGGCAGAGGATTTTCATGATCGGCTGAAGATCCCATATATTGAGCTCCGCAGATTATATCAGATTGATAAGATTGCCAGTCAGTATCGTGCTTTTGGCGCAGCACTTGGTGTGGAATTTGACGATGAAGAACCGCGGAAAGCGGCAGAAGCTGCGGTGGCAATATTTAAGGAAAAACATCCGGATGCATCTTTTGCAGTGGGTGAGTGGATGAACGGCGATCCCTTTGAGCTGGCGTTGGCACTGGTGCGTTATGGTTTCCGTGTGCCGGAGATTTACGGAACGTTGTCCGGTGAGAATTTTGTCTATGTGAAACAGCTGGCGGCATTAAGCCCGGAGACGAAAGTATTTTCCAATCTGGAACCAACGATGCTGTATTATGACGGAACGGATTCCGGGGTAACGCTGACCATCGGAAAAGATGCCGGTTATTATCATAAAAACTGTCCAAACGTGCTCTGGAACGGGGAGCGGCAGCCATTTGGTTATGCCGGCGTCCGCAGACTGTTTGAGGCACTGGCGGAGGTATAGAGCAATGAGAGGACTGAGAAAATATCTGACACCTTTTGCACCGGATCAGTCCGGCGCAGTGTCTGTGTTATATGAATTTGGCGGGATCATCGTAATCTGCGATGCCGGCGGCTGTACCGGAAATATCTGTGGATTTGATGAGCCGCGCTGGTTTGAGAGCAAAAGTGCGTTGTTCAGCGCAGGGCTTCGTGATATGGATGCGATTCTTGGCAGGGACGATCGTCTGGTGGCAAAACTTGCGGATGCTGTGACAAAGTTGGATGCAAAATTTGCGGCGGTCATTGGAACGCCGGTTCCGGCTGTTATCGGAACAGATTATCATGCGTTAAAACGTATGACGGAGAAAAAAGTGGATCTGCCGATTTTGACGGTGGATACCGATGGTATGGAACTGTATGACAAAGGTGAGGAAAAAGCCTGGATGGAACTGTTTCACGTGTTTGCCGGTGAAAAAGAGGATGTGATTCCGGGAAATATCGGAATCCTTGGCATGACACCGCAGGATATCAGTGATCTGCGTGCGGCAGACCGTATCCGGGAACGTTTTGCGGTAGAAGGAAAAAATGCTATCTGTTACGGTATGGGAAATGGGTTGGAGGATGTCAGAACCGTATCCAACGTGGAAAAACATATCGTTGTGGCACCGGCGGCGCTGGAAGCGGCCAAATATCTGGAGCGAACGTTCGGAACACCTTATGAGATCGGTTATCCGCTGATAGATGAGCTTGTCTCTGACATGGATTACAGTGGGAAAAAGGTACTGGTTGTGCAGCAGCAGGTGATCGGAAATGCAATCCGTGAGGAGATTTTGAAAAAAGCGCCGGATGCTCAGGTGACGGTGGCAAGCTGGTTTATGATGAAGTCGGAACTTCGACGGGATGGAGATCTGCATCTTCGAGATGAGGATGATTATATTGAACTGGTGAAAACCGGTGGTTTTGATGTAATCTATGCTGATCACTGCATGGAGCGGATGACGCCGAAATTTGAAGGTACATTCGTGGATACGGTGCATTTTGCGGTGTCCGGACGACTGGCTTAACGGGAGATTGTGCTCCATGCACAATGAATTTGATTGCACACATGCATCCGGACACGAGCAATTTTCTGTGTCTGTTGCGCCATAGATTATCGCCCCCTTCCGCGAACTCACCCGCAAACCCGGCGGGTTCAGACACACTCACGGGGGCGAAATTATGCTCACATCCACGACGAAAATTGCTCTATCGTCCGAACTGCATGTGTGCAATCCAGATTCATTTTGTGCATGAATGTTAATGTAGGTGTATGTGAACGCAGAATAAGCATTCCCCCGCTTCAGGTGCGTAGAGCACTAAGCGGTGGGTAAGGGGGATGCTTATGTCAGTGGGAGTTAAAAGCACCCGCTGACAGATTGCAAAGCGACTGCGTTCATAAGCAAGTAGCGAAAGCGGATTGCGAATGTCCGCTTTACTATTCAATCAAGTTGAACAGGAGAAGAGTGTAGAAATGAGTGAGGTTACAAAACGGATCCGTGTGTATGGTATTGTTCAGGGGGTTGGTTTTCGCCCAACGGTGAGCCGCCATGCGACGTCAAACGGGATTCGTGGAAGTGTTTGTAATAAAGGACCGTATGTGGAAATTTATGCGCAGGGTTCGGCAGAGCAGGTAGATGGATTTCTCAAAGATCTTGAGGAATGTCCTCCGAAGCGTGCGGCGATTTTAAAAATAAATACAGAGGATCTTTCGACAGAGGATGCACTACAGTTTGATACCTTCGATATTATTGAGAGTGAAAAGACAAAAGGTGAGATTTTTGTTTCACCGGATATTGCAATCTGTGACGAGTGTAAAGAGGAAATGTACAATCCGAAGGATCGTCGTTATCTGCATCCTTTTATCAACTGTACCTGTTGCGGACCGCGACTGACGATTTTGGATTCGCTGCCGTATGACCGGGAACGTACCAGTATGAAGGAGTTCCCGATGTGTCCGGATTGCGCAAAAGAGTATTATGATCCGGAGACACGGCGTTACGATGCGCAGCCGGTGTGCTGCAATGAGTGTGGACCTGAGGTGTATCTGATCGGCAGAAATGAGCGGGGCAGAGCGGCCATTACATATACGCGGCAGGTGATTCATGATGGCGGAATTGTGGCGATCAAAGGAATCGGCGGTTTTCATCTGTGCTGTGATGCGACAAATGAGGAAGCCGTCAGTCGATTACGTATGCTAAAATGCCGTCCGGCAAAACCATTTGCGATTATGGCAAAAGATGAGAATGTAGTAAAACGGGAATGCATTGTGACACCGGAGCAGGAAGCGATTCTGACTGGTCATCAGAAGCCAATCTTACTTCTGGACAGACGTCCAGATGTGCAAATAGCAGAGAAGAACGGTGTTTTAGAAATGACAGGGGTAAAACAACTACAGTTGGATAAAGAACTGAAACAGGAACATATATCCGGGACACGACTTGCTCCATCTGTGGCTCCGGGAAATCCGAAAGTTGGCGTGATGCTTCCATATGCACCGGTTCAGTTACTGATTTTTCAGTATGATGATGGGATTGAAATGCCGGATTTACTGGTGATGACAAGTGGAAATACTTCCGGCGCACCAATCTGTCGGGATGATGAGGAAGCAGTTGCGGAGTTATCTCATTTGTGCGATGCGATTTTGTCACATAATCGAAAAATTCGGATTCGCGCCGATGACACCGTCATGGATTTTTACAAAAATGAGCCATACATGATCCGTCGCTCCAGAGGCTATGCGCCGTTGCCGTTTATGACATCAGTGGACTGGAAAGGTCAGGTGCTTGCGGTTGGCGGTGAGTTGAAAAATACGTTTTGTATCGGTGTGGACAGTCGTTATTATCCATCTCCGTATGTGGGAGATCTGGAAGATCTGCGAACAGTGAAAGCTTTGCAGGAAACAATTCACCGGTTTCAGACGTTGTTGGAGGTGGAGCCGCAGGTGGTTGTCTGTGATCTGCATCCGAAATACAATTCCACAGTTGTGGCAGAAAGTCTTGGTTATCCAATGCTTCAGGTGCAGCACCATTATGCACATATTTTATCCTGCATGACGGAAAATGACTGTCAGAAGCCAGTCATCGGTGTATCTTTTGACGGAACCGGATACGGAACAGATGGAACCATCTGGGGCGGAGAAGTTTTGCTGGCAGATTATCAGGATTTTACGAGATTTGGCAGTATTACACCGTTTTTGCAGATCGGTGGAGACGCTTCTGCAAAAGAAGGATGGCGTATCGCTGTTTCCATGATCTACGGATATACAAAAGACCGGGAAAAAGCATGGGAGGCCATTGAAAAACTGGGACTTTGCAGTGAACAGGAAAGCAAGGTGCAGTTTACCATGGCAGATCGAAAGATCAATGCGGTGATGTCGACCAGCGCGGGACGGCTTTTCGATGCGGTCAGTGCGATTCTGGGAATCCGGCGGCAGTCGAGTTTTGAGGGCGAAGCATCTACGGCATTACAGTTTGCAGCAGAGGCATTTGAACAAAGATGCAGGCTGGAAAAAAGCGAAAAGCAAAGCAGCGAGCAGAATATAGCCGTGAAGTTGGCAGACGAAAATGATACAGAGAATTTGTTTACGGATACGATAATGATAAACACATTGAATACATTACGGAAGTATCTTGTAGAACAAAACATGGAAGAAAAATCCGAGGTTGTATCTGAATCAGAAGTATCGTGCGTGTTGAACACCGAGAAATTGGTACAGCACATTGTAGAAGCAAAATTACAAGGTGCAGACAGTGGTGCACTGGCTTACCTGTTTCATCAGACACTGGCGGAACAAATTGTGGCAGCTTGCATGGAAGCACGGAAAAGTTCCGGCAGAAAAAAGGTTGCTTTAAGCGGTGGTGTATTTCAAAACAGATTGTTACTGCGCTTGACAGAGGAACGATTGACGCAGGAAGGTTTTGAGGTGTTGCGTCATCACATGATTCCGCCGAATGATGGAGGAATTGCCATCGGACAGGCAGCGTATGGTATGCATTGGTTACATAAAGTGGAAAAAGCGATTTAGCATTTGACATAAATTAAGCGAAATGATAGTATAAATTTGAAAGACAAAAAGGTGCTACCGATAGACGGTTAGTCACAAAATATACTATTACAAAAAGTAATCGCTTAGTTTTGCAGACTGTGGGCGGTTACTTTTTTGTTTGATTTATATATGCAATCAATATCATTACGATAATATTTAATATCATCATAATAAGGGAAAGCAGTTCGAAATCACTCATAAAGCAAACCCTCTTTCATTAAATTTCCTGATAACAGGATTTCTATGTAATCAGAGGATTCAGTCCCTCTGTTGAAGGACTAACCGCCTACCGTTTAAGGTAGCACCCAAAGACATTATAACAAACGTGTGTTCTGCATGCAATAACAAATAATTGCATTTTTAGGAGGAAAAATATATGTGTGTAGGTTTATCAGCAAAGGTAGTAAAAATCAGCAATGGCACAGCAGTGATTGATGCTGGCGGCGCAAAAAGAGAAGTTTCCGCCCAGCTTTTAGAAGATCTGGAGCCGGGAGATTACGTTATGGTCCACGCAGGTGTGGCCATCGCAAAGATTACCGATGAGGATGAGAGCGAGACAGATCAGCTCATGGAGGAATTTCTGTAATGGGAGAGACAAACAGCGAAAATAAAAAAAGAACTGCCCGTGAAATCATAGAAAATTATAACGGTCCAAAAGTACGGATCATGGAAGTGTGCGGAACACATACCCATGAGATTTTCCGTCTGGGAATCCGAAAATTGCTTCCTGAACAGGTAGAACTGATCTCCGGACCGGGATGTCCGGTCTGCGTAACGCCGGTCAGCTTTATTGATGAGGCAATTTACCTGGCATTGGAAAAAGGTGTGACGATCTGTACGTTTGGTGACCTGGTGCGTGTGCCGGGTACAAAAATGAGTCTTGCGGGAGCCAGAGAGCAGGGAGCAAAAATCCATGTTGTATATTCTCCGGCAGATGCTGAAAAATATGCGAAGGAACATCCGGGAGAACAGGTGACCTTTTTGTCTGTCGGATTTGAGACAACGACACCGGCGGGCTGTCTGTCTGTCAAAGCAGCAAAAGAGGACAGTCTGGATAACTATTCCCTATTGGTTGCCAATAAGACAATGCCACAGGCTTACGAGGCTTTAAAGGGCAGCGCAGATGTATTTTTATATCCGGGACATGTCAATGCTATTACAGGCACACATTTGTGTGAAGCCATGACAGAGGAAGGCGTCAGCGGTGTTGTGGCAGGATTTACCGCAAAAGAACTGATGACAGCGCTGGCGGTTTCCTTGGTAAAATTCCAGGAAGGCAAACCATTTTTTGTAAACTGTTATCCGCGTGTGGTGACACAGGATGGAAGCAAAGAAGCACAGGTTTTGGTGGATGAAATGATGGAAGCCTGCGATTCCGAATGGCGTGGACTGGGCGTGATCCCTGCTTCTGGTATGAGATTAAGACCGGAATGGCAGAATTTTGATGCCCGCATCAAATATCAGATGCCAAAAATTGAAGGAAAACCGAATCCGGCCTGTCGCTGCGGAGATGTATTGCAGGGAAAATGCAAACCGTCTGACTGCAAAGTGTTTGGAAAAGGCTGCACACCGCAGCATCCGATCGGAGCATGCATGGTATCCGGAGAAGGGGCCTGCTCCGCATATTATCAATATTCATAAAAAGTTCCGCGAGGGCGCACATTGTCTGGGAGACAATGGTTTTGCGCCGACCGAAACAAAGTGTAGATGTGCAGTGATTCTGAGATGAATATGTCAGCTTACGCTGACCAGAATCACGCACCAAGTCTCACGTGCGTTCGACTTGAAAAAAATAAAGTTATACAGTAACAGAAAGAAGGAAAACATAATGGAAAATAGAACAGTCACAATGGCACATGGCGCCGGAGGAAAACAGACATCCGAATTGATCGACCAGGTATTTAAGGAGCATTTTGCAAATCCTGATCTGACTGCAGATGATGCGGCTGTACTGGTTCCGCCAGCAGGTAGAATGGCAGTATCCACCGATGGTTTTATCGTATCACCGGCATTTTTCCCTGGTGGAAATATCGGAAAACTGTCCATTTGCGGAACCGTCAATGACCTTGCCTGCATGGGGGCAAAACCATTGTATCTGACTTGTGCATTTGTCATTGAAGAAGGTTTCCCGATGGAAGAACTGGAAGAAATTGCAGCAGCAATGGAGAAAACAGCAAAAGAGGCTGGCGTACATATCGTGTCCGGTGATACAAAAGTAGCCGGAAAAGGTCAGGTAGATGGTGTTTTTATTACCACTACAGGAATGGGCGAGATTCAGGAAGGTGTAACGGTTGGCGGTGAACTGGCAAAACCGGGCGATGCAATTATTGTAACTGGTGATATTGGACGCCACGGATGCACGATTCTATTAGAAAGAGAAGATTTTGGTATCGATGCGGATGTGACAAGTGACTGTGCACCATTGTGGGGAACCGTAAAGGCAGTGATGGATACCACACACAACCTGCATGTTATCCGTGATGCCACAAGAGGCGGTGTCGGAACTGTTTTGTATGAAATCGCAGGACAGAGCAACGTGGGAATCCGTCTGAATGCAGCAGCCGTTCCGGTACAGCCGGAAGTAAAAGGTGTTTGCGGCATGCTTGGACTGGAGCCGTTATACCTTGCCTGCGAAGGCAGGCTTGTCATTATGGCACCGAAGGAAGAAGCAGATGCCATCGTAGAGACATTGCGTAAATGCCCATATTCCGCTGATGCAGCCATTATCGGTGAAGTTATTGCTGATGAACCGGGCAGAGTTGTGATGGAGACAGAGATCGGAACACAGGCATTACTTCCGCAGCCAGGCGGCGAACTGTTGCCACGTATTTGCTAGAAAATGTAGCGTGCAATAATTTTGAGGCGAATGTGTAAGTTTACACTGACTAAAATTATATATTGAGTCTCACATGTATTCGATTAAAAAATGAAACAGGTTTAGAGGTGTGAATGTGCAATGAAAAGCAGAGAAAAACTGCAACGCAAGACGGTAGAGCAATTTCCGTTGCAGAAGCGAGCATAGCCCGCCCGTGGGAGTGTGTTTGAACCCGCCGGTTTTGCGGGTGAGTTCGCGGGAACGGGCGGAGATAAGCGGCGCAGCGTATGCAGGAAATTGTTCGTGTCTGCGTGCAGTTTTCTCTGCGTTCATGCACTTCAAAAAAGTAAATTATCAGCCAGAAAAGGAGGAAACCATACATGGACACCAGAGTGGCGGTGATATCAATTATTGTGGAACAGGAGGATGCCATCGAAGAATTAAATATCCTTCTTCACGAAGCGCGCCAGTACATTGTCGGCAGAATGGGTATTCCGTATCGCCCAAAGGGCATCAGTATCATCAGTATCGCCATTGATGCACCACAGAATACCATCAGTGCACTTTCCGGAAAAATCGGACGTTTGAAAGGTGTATCGGCGAAAACGGCTTATTCGAACGTTATCACCCCGGCAGAGGAAGGAGCAGAACAGTGATCAAGATAGCAGTATACGGAAAAGGTGGAATCGGAAAATCCACAACTGTCTCCAATGTGGCAGCAGCGCTGGCAGAGATGGGGCTGACGGTTATGCAGATTGGCTGTGATCCGAAGGCTGATTCTACCATCCAGCTTCGTCATGGGGAAGCGGTTCCAACTGTACTGGATTTATATAACGAGAAAAAACAGACCTTAGAGCTGGAAGATATGATTCGCATTGGCTACAACGGTGTCATCTGTGTGGAAGCCGGGGGACCGACACCAGGACTTGGATGTGCCGGCCGTGGGATCATCACAGCTCTGGAAAAATTAAAAGAGACCGGGGCGTATGATGTATACAAGCCGGATGTCATTTTATATGATGTGCTTGGAGATGTAGTCTGTGGCGGATTTTCTATGCCGATGCGAAATGGTTATGCAGACAAAGTATTTATCATCACTTCCGGAGAAAATATGGCAATCCATGCAGCGGCTAATATTGCCATGGCGGTGAAAAACTTCAAAAACCGCGGTTATGCACAGCTTGGCGGTATTATTCTGAACCGCAGGGATGTTTTGCGGGAAGAAGAAAAAGTTGCAGAACTGGCAGATGATTTCCATACAGAAGTGATCGGAACGTTGTCTCACAGCGAGCAGGTGGCACTGGCAGAAGCGCAGGGAATGACACTGATGGAGTGTTATCCGGACAGTGCTATGGCAGAGGAATATCGTGTAATTGCAAAAAAAATGTACACCCTGTGCGGTGGTAATATGGAGGAAAATTAGATGTTGCAGCGAGTAGGGGAAACAGTAGATCCAAAAGATGCTGTGGTAAAAATCAAAGATGCATGTTTTCCTGCACCGTTTGCATCTGAATTAGAGTATAATTCTCCGGTTCACGGCAATTGGAATATTGTACATACCGGAATGCTGGTACCAGAAGCGATTCAAATCTATGTCTGTGCGGACAACTGTATGCGAGGTGTTGTGCTGACAGCGGCAGAAATGAATGCGGCAGATCGATTTTCTTTTGTCATTGTGGAAGAACAACATGTTTTAAACGGCAATTTAGAGGACATTACGATTGAGGGCGTGACGGATGTACTGAACAAACGTGGGGATCATCCGAAGGCAGTACTGTTGTTCACGGTGTGTCTGCATCATTTTGTGGGAAGCAATCTGACTTATATTTATGACGAATTGGAACGCCGTTTCCCGGATATTTGTTTTGTTCGCTGTTACATGGATCCAATCATGCAAAAACATGGTCTGACGCCGGATCAGAAGCTGCGAAAAGCCATGTATGATCCTTTGCCGGAGTGTGAGGCAGATGAAAAAACGGTATCGGTATTCGGCAGTGATTTTGTACTGGATGAAAGCAGTGATATCAAGCGCTTATTGAGACGATATGGTTATACTGTAAGAGAACTTCCAGCCTGTGAAACATGGCAGGATCTGCAGGATATGAGTAAGGGCCGATTGTTTCTGGACATCTACCCGGCGGGAAAATACGGAATGGAGACACAGGCGCGGCGCTTGCATCGTGAGCATCTGTATCTGCCAGGCAGCTTTGATTATGATGAAATCGAACAGCAGCTAAAGCAGCTGACGGATGCTTTAGGGCTTCCGGAAGTGAGCCGGGAAGCACTGGATGTGGAACGTGCTGCCTGTGAGGAAGTTCTGGTAAAAGCGAAAGCACTGATCGGAGATATGCCGATCACGCTGGATTACTTGTATCATCCGAGACCATTGGGGCTGGCAAAACTGCTTTTGACCCATGGATTTAACGTAAAGGCAGTGTATCTGGATGGTATCAGTCCGGAGGAAAAAGATGCTTTTGACTGGCTGCAGGAATATGCACCGGAACTGGAACTGATCGCAACGATTCAGGTGAAAATGCGTGTATTGCCAAGAGGCGGTGAAGAGGAAGTACTTGCTATCGGACAAAAAGCAGCATATTTTAGTCGCAGCCGCCATTTTGTAAATCTGGTGCAGGGGGAAGGCCTGTATGGATTTGACGGTATCCGCAGAACAGCAGAATTGATGATGGAAGCGTATCGTGAGGAAAAAGATACAGAAAAACTTGTAGTACAAAAAGGATGGGGGTGCGAGTGCTGCCTATGAGACAATCATATCGAATCATACCAATTTATACGGCAGATGTGTCTGGTGTCTGTTCTGCATTGTACGAGCTTGGCGGAATGACCGTGATGCACGATCCTTCCGGTTGTAACTCTACTTATAATACGCATGATGAAATCCGCTGGTATGATCAGGACAGTCTGATCTTTATCTCCGGTTTGACAGAAATCGACGCAATCATGGGAAATGATCGGAAATTCATTGATGATATTGAGCATGCGGCGCGGGAATTACATCCCAAATTCATTGCATTGGCAGGATCACCGATTCCCTTTATGAATGGAACCGATTTTCCGGCGATTGCAAGAGTGATTGAGACAGAAACCGGGATCCCAACATTTTCTGTACCAACGAATGGCATGCATGATTATGTGTATGGTGCAGGTATTGCACTGGAGGAAATCGCAAAGCGATTCACAGAAGAAGCGGGTACAAAGAATGCTATACAGAAACCGGAAATCAGATTTAGACGAAGTGTGAACTTGCTGGGTGTAACCCCGTTAGACTTCGGACCGCAGAAAAATGTAAATCTGCTGAAAGAAAACCTGCACAAATATGGTTGGAATGTATTATCTACCTGGGCGATGGGCGATTCTTTGGAGACATTGCAAATGGCAGGAACCGCAGAGGTCAATCTGGTAGTGTCTGCCGTTGGTCTGCGGGCAGCAAAAGTGCTTCAGGAAAAATATGGAACACCATATGTGATCGGAACGCCAAATGAGTGGCTGGCAGAGAATATTTCAAAGAGGATGGAAAATGCGATAGAGCAGCTATCCAGTGCATTTATTCCAGAAGCAGTATATCTGAAGGATCGCATACAGACAAGTGCTGAAATTACCCTGATTGGAGAACCTGTCACTATGGGTTCGCTGGCAGCAGGCATCGAGAAAGTATATGGCCGTTCAGCGCGCGTGTTCTGTCCGCTAAAAGAATGTGAAAATCTGATTGGTGAAAAAGATGCCATTGTCCTTGGAGAAGAGGCAATGGAAAAAGCTTTGAAAGATGCAAAAATTATTGTAGCTGATCCGTTATACAGACCAATCACTCCAAAAGACTGCGAGTTTTATGAATTGCCGCATGTAGCATTTTCTGGTAGGATATTTTTAAGCAGATTTTAACAAAATGAAAGAAGTCCCCTGTTTCAATTGCGTGAAGCAATAAGGGCGGTACTTACTGAGAAAAGGATGAATAATATAACCATGACTACAGATGAAAAATACATGAAGCAAGCGATAAAACAGGCAAAGAAGGCATACGCTATCGATGAAGTGCCCATCGGCTGCGTCATCGTAAATGATGCCGACGGCAAAATTATTGCCCGGGGTTACAACCGTCGAAATACAGATAAAAACACGCTCTCCCATGCGGAATTAAATGCAATCCGCAAGGCGAGCAAAAAACTGGGAGACTGGCGTCTGGAAGGATGTACGATGTATGTGACGCTGGAGCCGTGCCAGATGTGTGCCGGTGCATTAGTGCAGTCACGGATTGACCGGGTGGTGATCGGAAGTATGAACCCAAAGGCAGGCTGTGCAGGATCCGTATTAAATCTGCTGCAGATTGCCAGTTTTAATCATCAGGTGGAAATCGTGCAGGGAGTCTGCCAGGAAGAGTGCTCTGCGATGCTGAGCAGTTTTTTCAAAGAATTACGGGAGAAGAAAAAGCGGGAAAATGAAACAAAGTGCAGGGTGTAGTGATACTGGAGAAAACTGTCATCATAATATGTTAGTTACATATGCGTAAGCGAAACAAAAAGGACTGCTCTGCAGCAGTCCGTATAATTAAAGAATTTTACCATTTTTTTCACAAATTGGAGATTGACCGGCTGTCATAGTCACCAAGTAACCATCTTTGCCGAAATTTATGGCAAGAACCTTGCAGTTTTTGTCATAAAAAATTTGAATAAATACAGCATTTTTTGGAGGATTGGATCCAAAATTATATTTAATACTGTTGTTCAATGTCGCACCGGAGGTTGGAACATTGCTATTTCCGAAATTATATTGGGAATTATTTTTGCTCTGACTGTCTAAATAGATCAGAACTTGCTGGGCTATCCACTGACTGGCAGTTGTTGGATTTTTATGCCAGTTCTTTTGTTCATCAGAAAACGTTGCATTTGATATACGACCAAGACATTTTTTGTAAGTTTTACCATCAATTGTACAAGAATTGGTCAATGCATTGTTCATACTTTTCTCATCAATATTCAAACCATAGTATTCAGAAGCGGCAGATTGTGCTGCCGTCCAGATACCTTTTGCTTCGGATTCAATCGATCTTGCTTTTGATTTGTCAATATATCCGGTCAGTGCCGGGATGAGTAATGCAGCAAGAATCGCTATAATAACAAGAACAACAATAAGTTCTACCAGTGTAAAACCTTTTTTGGCTTTCAGTTTTGACATTATCGAACTCCCTTCTTTTTCTGGGATTGGTATGTGACATTAAAAATTGTGGATTTTCAGCCATTATATCATGATATGCGTAATATTTCCATAAAAAATGTGACCATATCCCATTGTCGGTTACCATATGGTATGTGAAATGAAAGAAAATTTGTTGACAGCAATTAATATCCAACCTGACTTTCAGAGTTGAATAGTAAAATATGGTGCTAAATCCTAAAGACGGGAAAAATTGAAAATGAAGAATGTGGTGAGAAGAAATTGCAAATTTGCAATTTCTTCTCTTTTTTCTGTGCAAAAATATTAAAAATCACACCGATTTTTTCAAAAATAGTACGATGTTAAAAAAACGTCTTTTTGATATACTAAACACAACAAAATATAATGATGCAACAGGAAGAAGATGGATAGATATGGGAAAAAAGGAAGAAATATCTTCCCCGGGAAAACAACTGGAAAGATTATGTGAAATTGAAGGAATATCAAAAAGTGAATTCGCAAGGCGCCTGGGTGTGGCACCTTCACAGATCAGCAGAATATTCAGTGGGGAGACAAAGTCAATCAGCAGTGATCTTCTGGTACGGATCGCAAGAGAATTTCAGGTATCCACAGATTATATTTTAGGAATAGAGACAGCTGACAGAGAGAATGCGAACGGGGAGATGGAGCGGTCAGAGGAAGCAGGAAGGGAAAAAACAGTCCACATCCCGATGCTTCTTATGAGTACGGCATTTCAACCGGGACAATGCCTTGCCATGATCGAACAGATTCAGAATGCAGATGTAAAAAAGATGGCATATTGCGAATACTATTATTTTACCGGGCAGCATGATAAGGCAGTAAATCTGACAGAATTATATTTGAATCATTCGGATCCGATGCTGCGCCTGTCAGCATGCCTGATCCATATATTTGCCAATCTTTCCCTGAATCATATCAATGCTGCGAAAGGTGGATTGGAAAGTCTGAAAGTGAACCTCAGGCAGGTTCTTTCCGTAGAGACAGATCGAAAAACAAAGGCGATGGGAATTTTTGTGGCTGTTGCTGCCAGTACGCTTCTGCATCTGCCCATGGGCGAAATCCCGTCCCCGTCAGAGTATCTGAACGAACTGCCAAAAGGAATGCGGTTGTGGGGCTGTTATGTATTGGCGCACAAAGCTTATCTGGAGCAGGAGTATGAAAAGTCCCTTGGAATTGTGGAAACCTGCAAGATGCTGAGTACAGAGATTTATCCGATCGCGTTGATCTATCAGAATCTTATGGGTGCTATGGCATGCATGAACCTGCGTCAATCAGAAGCGGCAAAAGCATATTTTATGGAAGCCTGGAGAATCGCAAAACCGGATGGATTGATTGAGGGTATCGGAGAACATCATGGTTTGCTACAGGGGCTGATTGAAACCTGTCTGAAGACAGATGATCCGGAAGGATACAAGAAAGTGATTCAGATCACATATCAGTTCAGTTATGGCTGGCGGAGAATCCATAATCCGGAGACGAAAGAGGATATTGCCGATAATCTGACGACTACGGAATTTACCATTGCCATGCTGGCGAACCGGGGATGGACCAATGCGGAAATTGCAGAACATATGAATATGACACTGCGCACGGTGAAACAGCATCTGTCATCGGTATTTCATAAATTAAATATCGACAATCGAGGACAGTTAAAGGCATATATGTTGAAGTAAAAAAAGCGGCACATAGAAAAAGAAACTGGTGTTTGTAAAGCCGGAAAATAAGAAAAAAGGGGTTTTTCGGTTTCAGATGCCAGCGTTCTAGCAGAGGAAGAAGTTTGGAAGTTATGCTGGAAGAATCGCAGGAAGCCTTATAAAATCAAGGCTGAAGATTCCGAAAAGTTATGGTGAAACGGAGGAGGGAATAAAATGAAGAAGAGGATTTTGTGTATTCTGCTTATACTGTTCATGATTGTAAGCTTAGTTCCGCAGACGGCTTATGCAATGGTAGGTGCAGTAAGGAACGAGAACGCTGCCACCTCAAGTGGACGAGAGAATTATAACGGATGGGCGGTGCGGTGGATTCAAAACGACTACCTGCGCCTGTATGTATTGCGAAGCGCAAGTGCCGCAGGTGGTAATGCAAACACCTATCTGGCGACGGTACCTGCACGAACCACTGCGTCCGCAAAAGAGGCGTATAACATGGTGTTCACGAAGGGCATCTATCAGCGTCCTTATTTCACGCTGGATTCTGAGGAGATATCTTGGGACACCAGAAACGTAAATTTTGGGGATAATGGATCCTCGATCATCGTGAAGTATGCACTGGGTAATTTTAAGTATAGCGTAACAACCACTTATTCCATTACCGCATTGGATGCGGGTGTGTACAATGGGCAGAGTTCCTCGGGTCATCTGAACTATGACGATAACGATAAAGGGAGAACCTATGGCGTTCGCTGTGCATTTGAAGCCGGATATTACGATGGATATAAAAAGCCTTGGATGGAAAATTGCAGTCTGCAATTCCATACGCAAATGAAGGGCTTTACCAGGATGGGACACGAAAGTGCGCCAAATGCAGCGGGGTTATATATGAGTACCGCTACGGGCAGCTCTGCCGAGGGCTACACCCACACCAGCACCGGTATTGCTACAGATATGCTACACGTAAAGACAAATAATCTTAGCTGGTGGAGTACACCATCTGCCGGTATGCAGAGCAGAGGAACGGCTATCACCGAGGTTATGACCAAGGGATATTCTTGGGCAAATCCTTTTGCGGCTTTGTCTGATCTGTATTCTGTTTATGTGGACGGTCATTATATGAACCAAATGTCTGTAGTGGATTCGCTGTCCGAGTATTTTTCGACAACAAAATCCGGTGATGTAACGTTGGAAACTCCACTGTCCTTGCAGGGATATGAGAGGCAGAATGTGAATGGAGCTACCCTTTGGGGTTATCGGGATTTGTACAAGGATGGTGAAGAAGGTTTTACACCTAACGATAATATTACGATTAGCGAGGACGCTAAACATCTGGGTATTTACAAGGTAAAAGGTAAGGAAGATAAATATCAGGCTGTACCTGCAAGCAGCGAAAGCGAGCTGACCGCTAATCAGAAAAAATATGGAGATCCGGTGGCGGTTATCCGAGGCGATTATTACGAGGAAAAAGGTAGTTATGTATTCTCCTCCGGTGTTGCGGCATTGTCCCAGACCATCACGGCGGTCTGGCCTGTCGGCAACGGCAGCTTCTCTGTGGACAAGGATGGCAACATCAGCTTAAGCAAAATTGCCCTGAATGCGCCTACCTTCAAATTCTATCAGGATAACGGACAAAATGAAAACGGTCTTTCTATGAAGATTGGAGAGAACGGACTGGAAGCAACGATTGTTCCATCCGCTAACTCCGCGGTTATGTCCATCGATATCCCAGGTACGACGATCACAGTGGAAGGAACGGTGATAAAGCCTGATGGTAGCATCAGCTTTACAGGCAAATCGGAATTGTGCGCCCAGACAAGGGCGAGTAGTCTAGCAGGTGGAATGCCTGTCTGGTAAGGTCTAACCAAC
>NZ_CAKRAS010000054.1 GCF_934295145.1 uncultured Eubacterium sp.
GTTTTACACCGTTCTCCTCTAAGAATCCGGATTCTGCCAGTTCCATACCAAGGTTCAGGCCTGCCTGTCCCCCCAGAGTTGGAAGTACACTGTCCGGTTTTTCTTTTAAAATAATCTGTTTTAACACATCGACAGTCAGCGGCTCAATGTAAACCTGATCTGCGATCTGTTTATCTGTCATGATGGTTGCCGGGTTGGAGTTTACCAGACAAACCTCAACGCCTTCCTCTTTCAGAGAACGGCATGCCTGTGTACCCGCATAATCAAACTCAGCCGCCTGTCCGATAACGATCGGACCGGAACCGATTACTAATACTTTTTTGATATCTGATCTCTTTGGCATTATTTCTGTCCTCCCATCATTTCAATAAACTTGTCAAACAGGTATCCGGAATCCTGTGGTCCAGGGCATGCTTCCGGATGGAACTGTACGGTAAAGATATTCTTGCCAGTATATTTGAGTCCCTCGTTGGTTCCGTCGTTTACATTTGTAAATGCCGGAACTGCTACTGTCGGGTCAAGACTTTCTGCATCAACCGCGTATCCGTGGTTCTGAGATGAAATGTATACACGACCTGTCTCCAGATCTTTTACCGGATGATTGCCGCCTCTGTGGCCGTATTTCAATTTGTAAGTATCTGCGCCGGTAGCTAATGCCATCAGCTGATGTCCTAAACAGATTGCAAAAATCGGCACTTCAGAATCGTAAAGTTTTTTCACTTCTTTGATAATATCTGTGCAGGCTTTCGGATCTCCAGGTCCGTTAGAAAGCATGATTCCGTCCGGGTTGGAAGCAAGAATTTCCTCGGCTGTTGTGTGTGCCGGGTAAATTGTAACTTCGCAGCCACGTTTGTGCAGAGACTGTGCAATGTTATTCTTTGCACCGAAGTCCAGCAGAGCTACTTTATAACCGTCTGCTTTCAGCACTTCTTTCTCACTGCAGGTCACCTTGTCCACCACATTTCCCGTATTGTATACATGAAGCTGAGGCAGAATTTCATCAAGTTTGTAATTTTCATCAGTGGTGATCATGCCGTTCATGGTTCCTTTTTCACGCAGGATTTTTGTAAGTGCTCGTGTATCAATTCCTGCGATTCCAGGGATATCATGCTCTTTCAGGAAATCCTGAATCGTTCCCTGGCAGCGGAAGTTGCTCGGAATTCTGGATAACTCTCTTACGATGTATCCGTCCGGCCATGGCTGCGCAGACTCCATGTCCGGTGTAATTCCATAATTTCCAATCAGCGGATAAGTCATTACGACTGCCTGTCCCGCATAGGATGGGTCTGTCAAAACCTCCAGATAACCAGTCATGGAAGTATTGAAGACGATCTCACTGATCACGCTCTTTGTCGAACCAATGCTTGTTCCGGTAAATACTGTACCGTCTTCCAGAATCAGAAATGCTTTCATTTATTCGCCCGTCCTTTCTCTTTTTTACAATATACACTATTATTTTAACATGTATTTCCTGGCTTGTTGCAAAAAAAAAGAGGGAATTTTCTCTTTTCTTGTATATTTATACATTATACATGCATAATATTCACTTTTCTGCCATATATACAAATTGTAGGTATTTTATCACAATTTTCTATGTTTTTCAATACTAACTTTTAACATACTTCATGACACTTTATTTTAATATGCAACAACGGCAAGACCCGACTTTATCGCCAGGCCTTGCCGTCTTTTATTCATTACTCAATTTTTGTTTTTCCACCCATGTATGGCTGTAATGCTTTTGGAATATTTACAGTTCCATCAGCATTTAAGTTGTTCTCCAAGAATGCGATCAGCATTCTTGGCGGAGCAACAACCGTATTATTTAATGTGTGTGCCAGATATTTCTTGCCGTCTTTTCCTTTGACACGAATTCTAAGACGTCTTGCCTGAGCGTCACCAAGGTTAGAACAGCTTCCTACCTCAAAATATTTCTTCTGACGTGGAGACCATGCCTCTACATCAACAGATTTTACTTTCAGGTCAGCAAGATCACCGGAGCAGCACTCTAAAGTACGAACCGGAATATCAAGGCTGCGGAATAAATCTACCGTATTCTGCCATAATTTGTCATACCACATCATGGAATCTTCCGGTTTGCAGACAACGATCATTTCCTGCTTCTCAAACTGATGGATACGATATACACCTCTCTCCTCAATACCATGAGCACCTTTCTCTTTACGGAAACACGGAGAATAGCTGGTCAGTGTCTTCGGCAGCTGATCCTCATCGATCATTGTATCAATAAAGCTTCCAATCATAGAATGCTCGGAAGTACCGATCAGATACAGATCTTCGCCTTCGATCTTGTACATCATAGCATCCATCTCATCAAAACTCATAACACCGGTAACAACGTTACTTCTGATCATATATGGCGGGATGCAGTATGTGAATCCGCGGTCGATCATAAAGTCACGGGCATAAGCCAGAACTGCGGAGTGCAGACGGGCAATATCCCCTTTCAGATAATAAAAACCGTTTCCGGCTACTTTTCTTGCGCTGTCAAGATCGATACCGTCAAATTTCTCCATGATTTCTGTATGATACGGAATCTCGAAATCCGGAACAACCGGCTCACCAAAACGCTCAACTTCTACGTTCTCACTGTCATCTTTTCCAATCGGAACAGACGGATCAATGATGTTCGGAATGATCATCATGATTTTTTTGATTTTCTCCTGAAGCTCGCCTTCCTGTGCTTCAAGCTCTGTCAGACGCTCTGCATCTTTGGCAACCTGCTCTTTTAATGCCATAGCTTCTTCTTTTTTGCCCTGTCCCATCAGTGCACCGATCTGTTTGGAAATACGGTTTCTATTGGCACGCAGATCGTCAGCTTCCTGCTGAACAGCTCTGGATGATGCATCTAACTCGATCACTTCGTCAACCAGACCAAGTTTATGATCCTGAAATTTATTTTTGATATTCTGTTTTACAATATCCGGGTTTTCTCTTAAAAACTTAATGTCAATCATAGCTTCCTCCTGAGGAAATTTTATTCTTTCAAAAGTATACACTGATTCACAGCAATATTCAAGCCTTGTTCATCGTGTTCTTGGCTAAAATTTTGGCATATAAAGCGAAATCGGATTGCGAATGTCCGCTTTACTCTGCATGTGCAGCACGATGTTTCTTATACAGTAACTGCACATGCGGCACGCAGCGCCGTCGTGGTTGAAAAAATTTAGCCAATATGTAAATGGGGACTGAGTTCATTTTTTCTTCGAAAGCGATTATTAGCTAAGAAGACAAAATGAACTCAGTCCCCTTCAATACTTCAATTTTTTCAACCCCACAAGCAAGATTTATTCGCGGCGCAGTGCATCGATCGGTTTCAGATTCGCTGCCTTATAAGATGGCAGTAATCCAAATATAATTCCGATTCCCATAGAGAATACAACTGCAATGATCGCCGCCGGCACACTGATAACCACCGGCATTTGGCTGACTTTCGATATTACCTCCGCCAGTATGATACCTGCTACCACTCCGATAATACCACCAAGACTGGTCAACACGGCTGCCTCTGTCAAAAACTGACCGAGGATGTGACTTTTCTTTGCTCCAATGGCTTTCTTCAGACCGATTTCCTGTGTACGCTCTGTCACAGACACCAGCATAATATTCATAACACCGATACCACCTACCAGCAGGGAAATTCCTGCAATCCAGATCAACATGCGGTTTGTGGACTGGCTCAGTTCCTGAATATCCTGTGCCTGTTTCAGCAGATCCTGTCCTTTGTACTGGATCGTGCTGTCAGATACTGTAAGATTCGCATTCAGGATATCTGCCACTGCCTGACCTGCGGACGCCATGGAATCAGTATCCGTTGCCTTCAAGACCACACTCTGCGGCTCATCATACTGAAATACGATCGGCCATGTGGCAGATGGAATAAATACTCTTCCACTGCTGTCCTGCATATAAGTATAGTAATCGTCCATGGAATTAATCACCGGCTCAAAGCCATCTTTTTTGTCCGCAATTCCAACTACAATGTACGGTTCTCCCTGAATCTCGATGGTTTTTCCAATTGCATCTTCTCCCTGAAACAGGGAAGATGCGCTATCCTGATCCAAAATCGCTATTTTTCTGTATTTCGCATAATCGTTACTGTCAAAACCACGGCCTTCTTTGATGACATAGCTGCAAGTATCCAGATAATTAGCATCAATCCCCATGACATAACCACCGGAAAGAGATGTATTCCCGTAGCATACCGTACCATATCCCTGACGGCTTGTGTAACGGGAAGCTTCTTCCACACCATCTACCGCCAGAATCTGCTGCATGGTATCGTCACTGATCACCGGAACACCATCCGGAATTCCGTTGTAATCCATTTCGTACGCCCATTCATCCTGATAAAGCTGAACCGTTACCGCATTGTTTCCGGCTCCTACCAGGTTCTGCTTGATCTGTTCATTCGTTCCCTGAATTGTGGAAACAATCGCAATAATTGCACCAATGCCGATAATAATACCAAGCATCGTCAGAAAGGAACGCATTTTATGTGACCAGATGCCCTGAAAGGACAGTCTAATATTTTCTAACATTTCACGCACCTCCCCTTAATTTGATGATTCATCGGCATTTACTGCGCGGATGCCTTCTTTTGCTGTCTTTCCATATGGAAATGCAATGCGGTCATCCTCCGTCAGGCCGGATTTGATTTCAATGGTATCTCCGTAAATAATCCTTCCGGTTTTCACATACTGCTTTACCAGCCGGTCATTTTCATCTGCTTTCAGCACATAGGATCTTCCGTTTTCTGTGCGGACATAGCCTTTAAAAATATAGAGCGAACTGCTATCTTCGTTACCTGAAACGGTCATGGTCAGATCCACATATTCCCCATTTCGCAATCCTGTACTGTCCTCAATATAAGCCACAAATGGATAGTAAGACACATTGTTGTTACCATCGCTATAAGAAGACACATCGGAGGACGGGTAATTCTTGATCTCGGTAATTTCTGCCTCACAGCTTGTTCCGCTCTCCCAGGAAGAAACACTGACCATCTGTCCCGGTTTTACCTGATCTAAAAGCAGCTCACTGATTCCTCCGGTTACATACAGACCTTCTGATCCGGTTACTTCCATAAACGGTGTACCATCATTTGGCAGATTGTCTTTGTCCTGCAGATTTTTTACCACACCGGTAACTGTTGCATAAACGATACCATCTGTGCTCTGCGCTTTCAGTTTTTCTACCTCAAGTTCCGCTTTTCGCTTATCCAGATCCAGATCTTTGATCTTTTTCTCCTGCTCTGCGATCATATCGTTCAATTCACTCTGCGTATAACCGCCTGCATCATTGGATCCATCATCGACCGTTGTCGTATCATCTCCTGCGTCAGACGCATCATCTGTGATCTGGCTGTGATCATACACGGACCATTTCGTATCTCCATCCGGCACAACGATCTGAGCACCGTCTACCTCCCATGCTGTCACAAGTTCTCCGGAAACATCATTGTTTTCCCGGATTTCAAATATAGCATATGTTTTTTCTTCTGCCAGCTGACTCAAAAAAGCTCCGGTCACATACGCCGATTCGGTACACAGATAACGATATGGGTTCTCTTCGCTGCCATCCGCGCTGTCCTGATTATATGGAACCGCTGTCCAGGAAATATAATTGTACGCATTTCCGGTCATTTCCTGCACTTGCGGTGTGGACGGCTCCGGAGTCACCGGATTGGACGGTTCCACATATGGTTTTGTATTTTTTAACTTCTTTAAATCATTTTGGGCAATGGTGATCTGATTTTTCAGATTCTCCACTTCCAGCTGTTTTCCCTGCAGATTCAAAGATGCCACCGTGGTATCCAGCGCCAGCAGTTTATCACCTTTCTGCACCTGCTGTCCTTCCTCCACGTACACTTCCTTGATTTCATCATCCTTTGAAATCTCCACAGTCTGAGAATAATCATTGGTAACCAGTCCGGAACTGTTGATATCATCGCCCCAGTATCCACTGTTCAGATTTGACACAGACTGTACTTCCGCCGTCATTTTAGACCGCTGCGCATACACTCCACCACCGATTCCTCCGGCTGCCACAGCAGCAACAATGGCGATGATAAGAATACGTTTCATGACTTTCTTATTTTTCATTCTGCCGCCTCCTCTATCTCACCATCGATAATGCGGATCACACGTTTTGCGTAAGAAGCAATTTTTGCATCATGTGTGATCATAACAATTGTTACACCTTCTTCGTTTAACCGGTCAAAAAGTTCCATGATCTGCTTGCCGGACTTGGAATCCAACGCACCTGTCGGCTCGTCTGCCAGCAGGATTTTCGGATTATTTACCATAGCACGGGCAATGGCCACACGCTGTTTCTGTCCACCGGAGAGCTGGGTCGGTTTGAAATCCACACGGTCTGCCAGACCCACACGGTCCAACGCTGCTGCCGCACGTTTTTCCCTGTCCGCCTTTTTCACACCCGCATAAATCAGCGGAAGCGCTACATTTTCCAGTGCGGATTCTCTCGGAAGCAGGTGAAAACTCTGAAATACAAATCCGATGCTGTTCAATCTGACATCAGCAAGCTCGCGATCCTTATATTTCAATACATCGTCCCCCGCAAGCTCATATGTTCCGCTAGTTGGAAGATCCAGACACCCGATAATATTCATCAGCGTAGTTTTTCCGGAACCGGATGGTCCCATGATCGCCACATATTCGCCCTCTTCCACGGAAAGGCTCACGTCCTTCAATACAGGAACTACCAGTTTTTCCTGCTGATAATCCTTATAAATATGACTGAGATTTAAAAGCATATACACACCCCCTATTCCGCTGCCGGAGTGTCTGCACTTCCTGTGTCAGCCCCTGTATCTCCATCTGTTGTTCCATCGTCTACCGGCTGCATATCACTCTCATCCATAGAACCGGCATCAGCATCCCCGTCCATGTTATAGGAATCGGTTTCTCCGTCAGAAGAGAAATCTTCGGTATATCCTTCCTCCATCATACCTTCACCCGCATCTTCCGAAAGCATATCATCCTCCGGGTATTCTTCCACCATGCCTTCATCCATATTTGTCGTTGTCTTTAAACCTGCATGGAATCCGGATATCGGCCATGCGATATAATCGGTCATCTCCAGACCGGATTTGATTTCATACAGATCCATACCTTCGTCATATTCACCAAGTTCAACCGTGCGTTTCTCCAGTTTTCCCTTACCGTTATCTGCCCATACGTATGGAGTATCCTCATCCTGTACAATATATCCGCTGTAAAGCCAGATACCGTCCTTTGTCTCGGTCTGTCCCTCATCCAGTTCCACATACAGATGCTGTCCAAGCATCAGGCCGTCTGCGGAATCCAGTTTGATATAAAACGGATACTTGCTGGACTGATTATCAGAATTGGAACCGTCATAATACATATTGTTATTATCTGTTTCTTTATTTTCCGTATCAATTTTTTCAATGGTTCCGGTCCATGTCTTTGTCTCATCCACTCTGGAACGTAAAATGACACTCTGTCCCTCGGAAAGACTGTATACGTTTGTCTCGTTGACCGTACCTTTGACACGGTAATCACCGGTAGTCAGAATCGACATAAACGGCTGCTGATTGCCGTACTGATCTGTGTCGCCATTCTCGTTGATGGATTTTACAATACCATTGATCTTGCTGGTCACGGTTGACTGAGACATGGTATCTTCCATCTTCTGAATTTCTAATTTTTTGCTCTGCTGCTCGTACTCAGACTGCTTGATGGATGTCTGCAGGCTCTGGATCTGTACGGTATAATTAAACTGCTCATCCTTGGATGCAGCATTTTTCTCTGCTGTCAGTGTCTTGATCTGATTGTTGTAATCCGTGATCTGGTTAGCAATGGTTTCAAGTTCCAATTTTGCCTGTGCGATCTGCAGACTCAGGTCATCTGTCTTGTACTCGAATAATGGAGTTCCCTCCTGCACTTCATCACCTACGGATACAAAAATTTCCTTTACGGTCTGATCAGATGTCAGATTCACATCCCAGGTATCCTGAGACTCTACCACACCCATGTAACGGTTCTGTCCTCCACCATTCACACCATTTACCAGAGACTGCACCGATTCCACGTATGCTGCATCTCCGCCACCACTGCTTTTTCCCAGTTTGCCTTTCAGGAAAAAACCAACTGCTACTGCTGCGGCAATTATAACGATCACAACTGCCAAAATGATTTTTTTCTTTTTGCTCATATCGCGCTCCTCCTATAATCGGAAAGTCTGTCAGCCGGCACTCACACGTTTCGCCCCAAATGCACAGTCATACAATCTTCTGGCAAAAATCTCCCGGCAAAATTTTCCCGGCAAACAAAAATGGCTACAGAATTTCCTTTTGTAACCATTTTATCATGAGGTGATTTTTAATACTATTAAGATACCCTTAATTTTTATTTTTATAAATAAATGATTATCGAACCTTTCCATTTACAATGCGGTAACGTCTGCCGCTCAGCCATACATATCCGTTATGAGAAAAATCCACTTTTCCATTTCTGATGTACCACCAGCCATTCTGATTGTTTGCCAGTCCATTGAAACCAAAGTTAACTTTTCCGCCTTCGATACGCCACCAGCCATTCTCATTCTTTGCCACGGTATATGCGCTGAAATCCACTTTTCCTCCACGGATCAGCCACCAGCCATTTTCATTTTTCGCTACGGTATTCGCGCTGAAATCTACTTTTCCTCCGCGAATGATCCACCATCCATTCTGGTTCTTCGCTACCGTATTCGCACTGAAGTCTACTTTTCCTCCACGAATCAGCCACCAGCCGTTCTGATTTTTCGCTACCGTATTTGCATTAAAATCAACTTTTCCATTTGCATCAATGTACCACCAGCCATTGTGATTCTTGGCTACCGTAATATATTTCTGTACAACGCCATTCACAAGGTTGTACCAGGTGCCATTTACCTTTGCAACATCCGTGATATACTGGCGGTTTCCATTCAGATAATACACATCCTCACCATTTACCGTATAAATACCTGTGCCATAGGTTGGCTCTGGAGCCGGTGTCGGTGTTGGATCCGGTTTTACCTCTTCTTTTGTCCAGTGTGCATACAGCGTCTGGTTCGATGTGATATTTACTTTACTAGTAGATTCTACTTTGTTTCCTCCATTTGCTGCTGTGTACCAGCCTGCAAATATATAACCCGCTTTGCTTGGAACTGGTAACTCTCCATACGTGCCATCATAAGTTACCGCCTTACTGCTTGTATTTACCTGACCTCCATTTGCATTGAACGTTACCGTATAACCATTAGCTGTCCAGTGCGCATACAGCGTCTGATTTGATGTGATACTTACTTTGCTTGCAGACTCTACTTTGCTTCCTCCATTTGCTGCTGTGTACCAGCCTGCAAATGTATAACCCGCTTTGCTTGGAACTGGTAACTCTCCATACGTGCCATCATAAGTTACCGCTTTACTACTTGTACTTACCTGGCCTCCATTTGCATTGAACGTTACCGTATAACTATTAGCTGTCCAATGTGCATACAAAGTCTGGTTTGATGTGATACTTACTTTGCTTGCAGACTCCACTTTACTTCCTCCATTTGCTGCTGTGTACCAGCCTGCAAATGTATAACCTGCTCTGCTTGGTGCCGGTAATTCTCCATATGTTTCGCCAGAAATTACTTCTTTGGTACTTTGTTCTACTTTTCCTCCATTTGCATCAAAAGTAACCGTGTATTTCTCTATATCTTTTTCCCAATGTGCGTATAATGTCTGATCTGCAGTAATTTCCACTTTGTTTGCAGTTTCAACTTTATTCCCATTATCGGCTGCTGTGTACCAGCCTGCAAATGTATAACCCGCTTTGCTTGGAACTGGTAACTCTCCATACATGCCATCATAAGTTACCGCCTTACTGCCTGTACTTACCTGACCTCCATTTGCATTGAACGTTACTGTGTAACTATTAGCTGTCCAATGTGCATACAAGGTCTGATCATTTGCAAAAGATACTTGTGAATCAGCTTTTACTTGATATCCACCTGTCGCATTTGTATACCAACCTGCAAATGAATAGCCAATTCTGGTTGGTGTAGGTAACACCCCATAGGTTTCCGAATAACTTACCACTTTGCCTGTCTGATCAACCTGTCCACCATTTGCATCAAAAGTAATCGTATATTTATTAAGCGTCCAGTGCGCATACAGCGTCTGATTTTCTGATAGATTTACCTGTGTACTATCAGTCACCTGCTCTCCACCTTCTGCAGCTGTATACCAGCCTGCAAATGTGTATCCAGTTCTTTCCGGTATCGGCATACTACCATAAGTATCTCCCTGAAATACTGTCTTAGATGTTGATTTCACGCTCCCACCATTTGCATCAAATGACACTGTGTAGCTTTCAATCTCCTCTTTCACATTTGAAGTAAACGCTTTTACACACAGATTTCCCCATGTGTAAGCAGCAAAATTTTTTCCCTGATTATATGCATATAAAGTCTTACCATTTCCCAGACTTACAGGTGCGTACCACACATATTTAGAAGAATCATCAGCACTGCAAAGACTGGATCCTTGCTCATAATCCAGCGCACACTTGTCAACACTTACAACTACTGCGTATGTACTTCCTGGTTTTAATTTAACTGCATTCTCGAATTCGATCGTATATACACCTGCGTAAGCAGTCTGCCCCTGTGTTGTCGCATCCGTCTGATGTACACCACTTGTCGGATCATTTGACTTTGTCATGTCTGTATAAATGTCAATTGTATAATTCACATTTGCGGCACTTGTCATAGACACTGAAACCGCTTTCAAAAGTTCTGCTGAAATACCCTTTGTTTCCTGTGTCGTAAATACATTCGCCATCGTGTTATACTGATTTGAATGCCATACATTTGCACCACCATCATACTGATAGTTATTATCGAACCCATCATTCGCATTAAAATCAAATATCCAGGCAGTATCAGACAGCGAAGCTGTCTCATAGGACATCCAAAAATAATTGCAATACATTCCCCAACTGTTTCTGATCAGCCATGCGCCATCAGAAGACGGTTTATTTGCTCCTGTGAAATTATCTTTGGAAAAATTGTCATCCCAACCGACAATCATCACTGCATGGCCGCCACCGCCAGATCCAGTGTCATAATAAGTGTAACGTGCCAACGCATCATTCCATCCCATTGCAGTATCATCGTGATAATACATAATACCTGCTGCACCATGCTCCATGATCTGCTGTTTTACATCATCCTGATTTTCCTTGATATTGATCAGATATGCATTTTCCAGATGTGGCATTCCTGCTTTATAGGCATAACTTGCATCCAGTCCATTTTCCAATACATTTTGTGCATTGCTGTACGGAACATCTGCCTCCGTATCAGGCGAAATCCACTGTCCCAGTCTGCGGGATGCCATTTCATAATTGCCGCCATAATGTAAATATGACACAGCCGCATTTTCATTGTAATACGTCGCTTCATCACCAGCTGTGCCACCAAGTGGATCTGTCACAGAATTATAGGTAAAATATGCCAGCTGCAGTTCACTCAGATCAATACTTTTATCTGCTGTACCATCGTTGATCAGATCATACTCAGCCAGTCCAAGTGACGAAAAAGCCCAACAGGTACCATACGGATTCTGGTCTCGTGTTGTTGGATATTTTTCCTCCAGTTCTGTCGGATCGGTCTGATAGGAAGACGGGATTGCTGAATACATCGCAATCTGTGGTTCATATACCGGGGTATTCTGATCAAGATCACTCTCTATATATCCTCCTGTCATCATCTCACTCGTAGCATCATTCACAACAGAACCTCTGTCCTGATTGTGTGGCTGCTCCGCATGTGCCTCTCCCAATGGCCATGCAAGCAACAGTGCACTCATACAAAGTGCCAGTAATCGTTTCTTTTTCATTTGTTCCTCCCTTGATTTCTGGCGATACTGCTTGTTTCTCTATTATTATCCTTTATCAGGTATTTCTTTCATTGCTTCCAAATATCCTAATACTCGATTTTTTTGTTTTATATCCAATTTTCGAAAAGATTCTACCAAAAAATCCTCTTCATGATTCAAGATAACATCTGGAACAACCTGCAATATTTCATTCACACTATTATTCTCTGCTAACAGTTCATATGGGGTTACCTGCAGCACCTCACATATTTTCAAAATTTTATCTGCAGACGGATTTGTTCCTTTTCGCTTCCAATCGCTAATCGTACTTTGAGATATCTCTGTCCGTTCTGAAAATTCTTTTTGTGTCATACCACGCTGTTTTATTAATGAAAATATTTTCTGGCTGATTAACATATATTAATTCCTACACTACTCATATTCACTACTTATCTATTTTCCAATATGTTACTTTTTCATTATAACTGTGGTATAAATATTTGACAATTACTATTTTGATAATACTATATTACCATCTCTTTCCCTTTTCATCTTCTTTTACCCATTTTTCAATCTCTTCTATATCACGTTTCATAACTTTTGCAACTGCATCAATTGGTATCCCAGCCTTTACACATTGAAGCGACAGCTTTCGGTCCTGTTCAAGTTTTTTCAATTCCTCTTTTTCACGCTTCAGACTTTCATCACTAAATTTCGACTCAGATAAATCATCTAATTCCATCTCAAATATTTCAGTAACTATAAATTCCTGCCATGTAGCATTTTTCTTACACCATTCGCGTTCACCTTCATCATATTTAAAAAAGTCCATCTGACCATATATAAAATCATTCTGTAAAAGCCATTCCTCCATCTTTTCAATAGACGAGAAAACTCTCACTTCCGTATCAGTAGGCTGTGCAAATAATATTCCCGCTTTTTTCCTCGTTAATTTCAAATAATATACTTTCATTTTGTTATCTTCCCCTCTCTCGATTTATTTACCATTCACAAGTTTCTATATGCTTCCCTAACTTTCTCTTCACAATAATGTCCGTAATTTCTGAATTAAACTCATTTGCCTTTATTAAAACCCAATCGTCGAAATAATCATAAATTTCTCTGTAGTGCTCATATAACTTTCTTGCAGATAATATATCGTTTTCACTTATATCTTCCATTACTTTTTCTACGCAATAACCTTTTTTTTCAATATAATTTTTAAAATCAGAATCTGCCTCTTTATATTTATACTCTGTTAACATATATCTGAGTACCTGATCCTCTACTTTGCGTCTATACTCAAATTCATAATCATTTTCATCCAAATGCTTTTCTATCAATTCTAACGGTACTTTTATTCTAAAAGGCCCTGGAATAATGTAGTACCATCTCTGATCCAAATCATAAAAATAGCCATAATCAACAAACATTATCTTTCCAAAAATTTCTCGCTCCGTATCCCCTATCCAAAATGGTTCACCCGTCAATGCTTGCGCTTCTAACCAGCTATTTCCTCCTGGTCTTCCAATCATTCTAGTCTGCCCTAAGCCAAAAAGATAATCTACTGTTTCCGGATGAGAATACCATATCAGAAGTCTGACACCGACCATCTTAAAGTAGCCACCATTTCCGCTCCATCCATATTCGACATGTCCATCTGCATGCCTTCTGGCAATAATACTTACGTCTCCCATTTTATATCATCCTCTCTGTTTTTTGTATATACGTTACGTATATACGTATATTATTATAAAACAAAAGACATGTCAAGTATCTCTCAACATGCCTTTTTTTAATTTTTCATCATTCTTTATTTTTCCTGTAATAACTCTGCACAAATCTGATCTACATCATAATTCGGTGCATACTTACTTGCCACTACACAAATTTTACGAATCACATCAGGATCTTCTTCTAATGCCCCAACAATGTCTTCCTCATTTAATCCTTTAGCTATTTTTTTGATTGTCTGCCGAATCAGCGTTTTTAAATAGCCTCTTTCCTCACCTATCGCCAACGACTCTTCCCGCTCCTGCTTTATATGTGTTTCCTGATCATATTCAAAAATACTCATTCGTAACACCTCCGATCGATTACGCTTCAGAAAATCTGCTAAAATCCCATTCTGGATACATTCATCCACAGCTTTTTCTATTGCCAATTCAAACTTCATTTGCTCCTGATATTTTCGAACAGTATCTACAAAAATCATATACTGATGCAACGTTGGACTCTTTGCTGCTAATTCCATATTATGTCCTTCGTTAATATTCAGTATCGTAATCTTTAAATCCAAATCCGGTTCACCAGAATGTTTCATATATGCTTCTGATAAACGCTGCTCTACTACATCCGGAATTTTCTCTGTTCCATTATAGAATACCACAAATTTCGGTTCTGGCAATGAAATCATCTTTCTTCCATACAAATTTTCATTTCTGGTCAATGCAGAATAGATACATGTTACATAAATCAAATTTCGCAATGGCATGTTTTTATTTACTGTCGACTGATGTTCATATAAAACCAGCTGCGATGCAATCACAAATGATACATCATTCTTCATCCCCATATAAATTGCATTTTCCAATCTGATGGTGTATTCATCAACTATTTTTTGTATTTGATCGCAATATTGTATCATTCATAATCCTCATTTGTGATATATTAAATTATATTTGTCGTTTAAAGTTTCTTTTCCTCTTAAAAAAGACCGCCCCTCCCGAGACGGCCTTCCACCACGGCAATCCTACCGATTGCCATACATCTTCTCATAATAATTCTGATACTCACCACTGATGATAGTCTCTCACCACTCACGGTTATCCAGATACCACTGAAATGTCGATATTCTTCTTCTCGTTATGTCCATCGACATTATAAACCTCACCCACGCGTCCTTTATGGATGATCAAATACGTCTGATAACATTTGCAAATTCGTCATAATCTGAACAATCTATCCCTGATTGCTTCGAAATACTGTGGTTCTGTTTCAGTTCCTTCTGTAATGATCAAATGATACTCCGGGCAAATCATGATATTCTTATCTCGTCGTGGTTTCATCCAGCTTTTACCCAGATCACTTTTTTTCGGAGGTTTTAAACTCATAGCCACTCGCCTCCTGCCAACATATTCGTAAGATATGGATCTGCTCCATAACGCCCCTCCAGATATTGCTTATCATAAGCTGCTGTACTATTTACCCGTTCGTTATTTTCTCTACGAATTTCATATAGTGAATATATCTCACTTTCATGCTTTGCATTTTCTGCTGCAAACCAGATTTCATCCCGTCTAAAAACAGTGTTCTTCATTGTCGTCATATCATGAGACGTAAAAAGTAGCTGTGCTCCATTTTTATTTACATTTCTATTCTTAAACAGGGAAATCACATACCGAAGTAACTTAGGATGAAGTTTTGCATCTAATTCATCAATAATTACCAAACGCCCCTCTTGCAGTGCAAGCAAAATCACAGGTAACGCTGCAATCATCTTCTTGGTTCCATCTGATTCATCACTGAATTTCAATTCATAAATCTTTCCATCTATCATACGTTGCGTATAAAGTTCGCGATTCTCTTCATCATATCTGTAGCCATTTACATCAATATCAACATCATTAAGTGCCCGAATGATCCTCTTTCGATATATCTCATCATCAGAAAGCATAATCTGTCTGTCAGCAATCGGATTCGCATAATTTCTGATCATACATGATTCAAACCATTTCTGTACTTCTGTAATTACCGGTATATCATAATTTATTGCTAAAAATGATAAATATGGCATTTTAGGATTTACTAAACGATTAATCCTGGCTTTGTTGATACTTGCGCCTAATGTAATTGAAGAACCCTCTCGGTCAAAAACCATACCTGTCCGCTTTCCGCCAATTGATTTCCAATACAATGATTCTTCAACAACTTCATCACTACATATCGACAAATTATACCGATATTCATTTTTCCCCTGTCTAAAATACACTTCAAATTCAGTCGGTAATTCTTTGGATAATTCATCAAAACAAAATGGTACCGCACTCACCTTCTGTTGAATGATAACCTTTTCTCTTGTCTTCTCTAACTCATAGATTGGCTTAACCACAGTAGAAATCAAACAGGAAAGAGCCAACAAAAGATTTGTTTTTCCTCCGCCATTCGGACCATATATGACACCTATCGGAAGAAGCGCATCCGCTTTTTCGCTTATTAGCAATGAATCTGAAAATTCAGGAATAGATGTTGCCTGAAAATCAAATGTGGTTATCGCTTTATATGATTTAAAATTTTTAAAAGAAAACTGACACAGCATGCTGTTTTTCCTCCTTCTCATATCAATTCCATTTATTTTTATTATATGATTATTATTTCCGTTTTTCAAGTTTTATACTATGTTTTCAGAAAAAATATTTTTAAAATGATATATAAAAAATCATTTTCCACATTTTATCATTTGCACATACTACATATTCTCACCGCTCTCACCTTTTCCACTCATCATCAAAACTGGCGGAAATTGTCAGAATTAGATTTCATCGTCAGACGGTACACACCGATCACAATCTCTTTTTCCATAGAAGCATCGTAATTATTTTCATCCTCATACGCATAATATCCGGCCATCTGTAATACACGATCTGCGATAAAATCCTTACGTGTTCTATTGGACTCAACGATGGCAGACATCATATTCTGCGGTACATCCGCATCACAAGCTCAATTACTGCTTCCACTGCTGATGTATCAAAAAAATTCTTCTTGCTGTCATAATTCGTCGGTGCTGCGATGACCACATAATCTGCGTCTTTGTATGCTGCTTCCGCATCCAGCGTAGCTGTCAGATTCAGTTCCTTCTCAGCCAGATATTTTTCAATATAATCATCCTGGATCGGTGACTTCTTCTGATTAATCAGTTCCACCTTCTCCGGGATAATATCGACTGCCATAACCTCATGATGCTGAGATAATAGCGTTGCAATTGACAAACCTACATATCCTGTTCCTGCTACTGCAATTTTCATACTCTATTACTTCCTTTACCATTTTATTTATTTGCACAAAAATAAGAGCCTCCGGAGGAAATTCCTCATTCTGGCTCTCATTCCTGTTAATTTCAATTTTAAACTACTGCTTTACTGATATTCCTTCTATGCTTAACCATTGTGCAACTGTGTCCATGCTTACTCTTACTGCTTTGGCAATACTCTCAAGAGACAATCCCATATTTGCCAACTGCAAAGAAGTTTCTTGCTTTTCTTCCATTTTTCCTTCCTTGCGTCCAATCTCAATACCAATCTCCCGACCAATTGCCTCCGACTCTTCTCTCTCCATCCTCAGATGTTCTTCCTGATCATACTCAAAAATACTCATTCTCAACACCTCCGCTTTGTTGCGCTTTAAAAAATCTGCTAAAATGCCATTTTTAATACATTCATTCACGGCCAGCTCCATCGCAGCATCAAAATCCATATACTCCTGATACTTCCGAATCGTATCTACAAAAATCATATACTGATGCAAAGTCGGACTCTTTGCTGCCAGTTCCTGGTTATGCCATTCATTGATATTCAGCACTGTAATCTTCAGTTCCAGATCCGGCTCTCCCGTATGTATCTGATATGCACCTGATAAACGCTGTTCTGACACATCCGGAAGATTCTCCGTTCCATTATAAAACACTACAACCTTCGGTTCTGGAAGTTCAATCATCTTCCTGCCATACAGATTATCATCCTTGACCAACACCGCATATACACAGGTTACATAAATCAGATTTCGTAACGGCATATTTTTATTCACCGTTGACTGATGCTCATACAACAGTAATTGCGATGCGATCACAAACGATACATCATTTCGCATCCCCATGTATGTTGCGTTCTCCAACGTTGTGATTTTTAGATCATTCGGATTATCATATTCTGAATCATTCATGGCATTGTACACTTCCAATGCCACCTTGCGGTCATTCAAAAGCATCCGAAATACTCTGTCCTTGTACTCCCGGCTTGGTTCACCAAGTATCTTCAGGATATCTTTCATAACCTCCTGAATATATTCCGTTGTGATTCCTTCAGTTTTTGTCAACTCTGTCGTTTTTGCCATCCATTGTCCTCCTCCATATAAACAGAAAGAACAATTGTCGGACTTGCTGTATTCTGCATAAGATATAAATACAATCTGCTACTTACAACTAGCTACACCCCCATCGCAAAATTCCTTCTGCCTATTTTTACTTGTTTCCTGAAATTCAAGCATTAAGAAATTCTGTCAATAATATTAGAATACAGATCGGCTTGTGCCAAATATGAATTAAAGAATATTAATGCTTACACTGAGTGTAGCATCACAAAGCATATTCGTCAACTATTTTTTGTGTTTATTTGCAGTATTGTGTTATTTTTAGTCCTCATTTGCCTCTGCCAATCCAGAAACATGAGCTGCATTTTCATTATAAAAACCATCCTTGTCAAATCCTACGCAATCCCAAGCACAACTTTCTCACCATTTTCATGGTAAGTCCCATTTCTCCTGTATCACAACTCCGTTTAGTCTCTCTGGAACAGATACATTCATTCACGACCAGTTCCATCGCAGCATCAAACTCCATATATTCCTGATACTTCCGAATCGTATCAACAAAAATCATATACTGATGTAAAGTCGGGCTTTTTGCTGCCAGTTCCTGAATGCCACCACCAACTTTCTACCGTTATCCATATTCCCACCGCTCTCACCTTTTCCACTCATCATCAAAATCAAGCACCTTCAATGATATTGCTTTTGTGTCTGGGTTTTTACCATCTTTCTTACTCTCATTAATGCCAATTGCATAGACTAGATACATAAGTGCTTCTCTCGCTAAAACAAGCATACGCATAGTATACTTTTCAAACGTACTTTCGTCTAAATGATAAAAATTATCATTCTCTAATTTCAACTCCCCTTCCCATTGCAGCTCATGTATCTTCACAAATTTATGTTCAAGTGCATTTCGTAGGCTAACAATCTCCTTTTCCGATGGCTTTTCTGCATCACCATAGCAGTCCCAAAATTCTCGATATGTCCAGTACAGTGAAACCAATGCCAAATTATCCATTGGATATTTTTCAGATTTAAATACTCTGTTAGCATCTGCTTTTCTCTCAACGAATCCCATCTGCCAAAAATCATTTATAAAATATGCTATCTGATCAAACATTCCATAAAGAATCTTATATGCCGATTTCAATTGCTCTAATCGAATAGAATAGTTAGAATAATCCAAACCATTTGAAAGCTTTACTCTTTTGTCCGCATAATGAACTTCACCGGATACTTGTGTGCTTGCAAAACAAAGGTATCGCGAATAAATATATTCTTCCTTTAATTGATTAAGCATCGCAAAATATCTTGGTGGCTCCCCTCTGGCACTTGTTTCGGATCTAGAACTGATATTGTCCTCTGTATAGTGAGTTATCGTAAGCGGATCATGCGCAAACGCACTCTCTAACGTCATTGTATCATTCAATGGATTTAAAAAAAGATGATTTTCCAAACACCAATTTCGATATATATATTCTTCATCTTCTCCCAAATCATATTGCTTGAATGTTATTTCTGAATTTAAATATTCAACTGGAATCCCTGTCGTATCTGAATATTCTGCCAATATACTCTCAAAAATTTTTCTTGCGTCATCATGAAAATTGGGATCTTTCAGATGCATTGCTCTACTCATTCCCTGAAATGCATAACAATGTAATTCTTTATAATGACCACCATCATTCACCATATTCGCTAAGGCAGATAGTGTTCTGCCATAATTTCCCCATGCCATTGCAAACTGTGGTTGTATATTAATTGCCTCGCGAAATAGTCTTAAAGCTTCGAGAACTCTTCCACAGGAATCAATATCATTCGCATAATTGGTTAAAAGCGGTAAAATCAAAAAATTCTCAGACGAATTCTGCATGTAATCTAATGCTTTCCGAAAATACAATAGAGCCAGTTTACGATATTCAACAATATCACTATCTAAATAATTCTTGCCTTCTTGGTGCAGCTGATTAGCAAGTTCTCCACATATTGTTCCTAAATAATAAAAAATAGGTGAATAATCCAGGGTGAAATCCATCACCTGTCCGGCGTATGGAAATCAATGTTCCGCTTTTTAGGAAATCACGATTC
>NZ_CAKRAS010000055.1 GCF_934295145.1 uncultured Eubacterium sp.
CGCCCTTTTTTCCATACAATACCAATATCTGTTTTCAAAGGCGGTTCCATGGGAATTGCTTTGTATTTTGGTAAACCTGCTGTGATGCAGCTATAGAGAAAGCAACCTACGGTTCCGGAACGCATAAAATTAATCATGGTATAGAGCTGATTCCCTTGCATGATAATATTCGGATGTACATTTCCGGAATCGAAGCGAGTGCGCAAAATAGCATTTTGCACGGAATCCTTGTTAAATAAAATGACATTCTGTTGATCCAGATCAGCAGCTTTTATGGAAGTATGATCAGCAAGTGGATGCTCCGGGGATACGCAGAACACAAGCTGGTCATGAATGAGCACATGGCTGTCCAACTGATCAATATTGTACATTTCCATGTTGACAAGAGCCAGATCCAGTTTATCTTCCTGAACCAGATCACAGGCGCGCGCAGAACCATATTCTTCTAAGGAAATCAAAGTATCCGGATATTTGGAACGGTAAGCATCAATGAGTCCCGGAAAGAAAAAACTGCTAAGTACCGGCGGAATGCCCACATGGATCGGATTTTGCTGAATCCGGCTGCCGTTCAATTCAAACTGCATATCTTTGCAGTACTGCAGAATGTAGTCAGCTTTCTTATAAAACAGTGCGCCGTCTTCTGTCAGAGTGAGCCGGTTGTTAAACCTGGTAAACAGTGTGATACCAAATTCAGCTTCCAGTTCCCGGATGGCCAGGGAAATGGCAGGCTGCGTTACAAAAAGCTGATTTGCGGCAGCGGTGATACTGTGGCAACGGCATGTCTCACAAAAATACTTCAGCTGATTTAATGTCATAAAAAATCTCCCGCCTTTCTTTAAAATTATCTTTTGTCATAAATTAAAAACTGTCAAAAATGCTTCTTTTTCGCTGAATGCGATTTTGCTTCTGATTAATGATCAGAGAAATTCAATAACATCTTTTAAAGTAAAGTATACTATAAATTTTATTTATGGCAAGTTAAAATTCATTAAATGGACAAATGAATATGTTTGAATTACAATACAAATATCAAATGAAGAGATCGGCCGACTTACAATTCTTTTCAAACAGGGAGGGTGAAACATGTCAGCATCGACAATAACAATTTTGTTTCTGATATTTGCGATTGTCAGCTTTATATTAGAAAAGATTCCACTGGGACTTACCGCCACCATCGTAGCAATTGGATTAAATGTGACCGGGGTTCTGGACACTTCACAGACATTTAGCGGATATGTAAACAGTAACGTGATTTTGTGTGTGGGAATGTTTGTAGTAGGACAGGCACTTTTTGAAACCGGTATGGCAAACAAAATCGGTGGAGTGGTTACTAAATTTGCAAAAAATGAAAAAATTCTGATGGTTGCCATTATGGTGATCGTAGGTGTGATGTCAGGGTTCCTGTCAAATACAGGAACTGCAGCAGTGTTGATTCCGGTTGTCTGTGGAATCGCAGATGAATCCGGATATTCCAGAAGCCGCCTGCTTATGCCACTGGTGTTTGCGGCAGCACTTGGCGGAAATATCTCCATTATCGGAGCACCGGGAAATCTGATGGGTGTGGATGCCCTGCAGAATCTTGGGGAAGAAACCGCATTTTTCATGTATGCACCGATTGGAATTCCAATGCTTCTGGCAGGGATTATTTATTTCGTCTTTATTGGATACCGCCTGCTTCCGAATACTTCTGCAAAAAATGTGGCAGAAGTGACAGAGACAAAAACGGATTTCAGTAATGTACCAAAGTGGAAACAGATCACATCCTTAGTGGTACTGATCGCAGTTATCCTGGCGATGATCTTTGAAAAACAGATTGGTATTCCAATTCAGGTATCTGCCTGTATCGGAGCCTGTGTAGTTGTACTAACCGGCGTTATTTCCGGAAGCGCTGCACTGAAATCTATAGATTTAAAAGTAGTTCTCCTCTTCGGTGGTTCCCTGGCGCTTGCCAATGCACTGGATACCTCAGGCGCCGGAACCATGATCGCGGACACGATCGTAGGATTCCTTGGAAAAAATCCAAGCCCGATGATGTTATTGTTTGTCATTTTTGTAGTGTCCTGTGTTCTGACAAACTTTATGTCAAACACAGCAACCACAGCGCTGATGGTTCCAATTGCGGTATCTATGTCAGATATCCTTGGGGCAGATCCGAGAGCAGTGGTTATCGCAACGGTTATTGCAGGATCCTGTGCTTATGCAACACCGATCGGAATGCCTGCAAATACAATGGTAGTCGGACTTGGTGGTTATAGCTTTAAAGATTACGTGAAATCAGGACTGCCGCTGATCCTTGTATCCTTTGCGTTATGTATGATTTTGTTACCAATTTTATTCCCATTTTATCATTAAAAAGCTGCTACATAAGCGGCGAAGTTAGTATTAAAGTTTAAAGTAAAAATTGCTGGAGGTGCGATTCAATGAAAGAAAAAGAAATCAAGAGATTAACAGACATGGTGGCTGATTTTGTCGGACATATCGGAAAAAAACTGCCGGATGATGTTGTGGCAAAATTAGAGGAACTTGGATCCAAAGAAGATGCGGCACTGCCAAAAGTATTATATGAAACCATGACAAAAAATCAGGGACTGGCAGTAGAACTTGACCGTCCGAGCTGTCAGGATACCGGTGTTCTTCAGTTCTGGCTTAAATGTGGAACAAACTTCCCATACATCAACGAGCTGGAAGATTTGTTGACAGATGCGGTTGTGCAGGCGACCTTCGCGACACCACTCCGTCACAATTCTGTACAGACATTTGACGAGTACAACACAAAGAAAAATGTCGGAAAAGGAACACCGACCGTTTGGTGGGATATCGTTCCAAATAGTGATCAGTGTGAGATTTATGCTTACATGGCAGGTGGCGGATGTACTCTTCCGGGTAAAGCAATGGTACTGATGCCGGGTGCTGGGTATGAAGGAATTACCGATTTTGTACTGGATCAGATGACTACATATGGATTAAATGCCTGCCCGCCGCTTCTAGTTGGTGTCGGTGTTGGAACTTCCGTAGAGACTGCAGCATTAAATTCTAAAAAGGCGCTGATGAGACCGATTGGTTCCCACAATGACAATGCAAATGCAGCAAAAATGGAGCAGCTTTTAGAGGACGGAATCAATGCTATTGGCCTTGGACCGCAGGGTATGGGCGGAAAATATTCTGTCATGGGTGTAAATATTGAGAATACAGCACGTCATCCGTCTACTATCGGCGTTGCTGTAAACGTAGGATGCTGGTCACACCGTCGTGGTCACATTGTGATCGACAAAGATCTGAACGTAGTCTGTGATACACATTCTACCTGGAAATTTGAGTAGAATCTGTAAATGATCGGGACTTCTGAGATTGGATAGAACGAATATGCAATAGATTCAGAATGTAAATATGTGTGATTGTATCGTGATAATATTTCGTGAAAAAACAAGGAGAATAAAAAGATGATTGAAATCAGAGGCGATAAAAAAGTATTGGTTACTCCTGTAAGCAAGGAGGATCTGGCAGATATTAAAATCGGTGACATTGTATGGCTGGACGGCGATCTGATGACTTGTCGTGACGTGGCACACCGCAGACTGGTGGAATATGGCAGAGAGCTTCCATATGACATCAGAAATAAAGCAATTTTCCATGCAGGACCGATCGTAAGAAAAATCGAAGGAACTGAGGATGATTATGAGATGGTATCCGTTGGACCGACTACTTCCATGCGTATGGAAAAATTCGAGTACGAATTTACAGAGCAGACCGGTGTCCGCGTGATTGTCGGCAAAGGTGGCATGGGACCAAATACTGAGCGTGCATGTAAAGATTTCGGAGCCATCCATTGTGTATTTCCGGCAGGCTGCGCTGTTGTAGCTGCTACCGAAGTGCAGTATATTGCGGAGCATCACTGGGATGAGCTTGGAATGCCGGAGACACTCTGGTGCTGTAAGGTCAAAGAGTTTGGTCCGCTGATCGTATCCATCGATGCAAACGGACGCAATTTATTCGAGGAACAGAAAGTCATTTATAATGAAAGAAAAGAAGCTGCAAAGCAGAAAATTTATCCGGAAGTAAAATTCATCAAATAAAAATTATGTTATATAAAAGATAGCTTATGCTGAGCAGATCCATTCGGTTGCAAAACTGAGTACTCCATAGAATTACAGGATGCGCACCATGTATAGCAGGCATGGTGCGTATTTCCGTGTTGAGGATTATGCTTTTGTATACTTTGCATAGAATACAAGTGAATATGCCAAGGAAATGCAAAAAAATGGATAGACAAACAGGAACATTTTTCTTGAATTTTTGTAGAAAATGAAGTAAAATGAATCTGGTATGTTAATAAAATAACAATCTCAAGGAGGTATGAGGCAATATGGCAGAATGTTTAGCGTTAGAGCGAATCAACCGTCTGTTAGATGAAGGTAGTTTCGTAGAGGTTGGCGCATTAGTTTCCGCCCGCACAACAGATTTTACCGTAAATGACCAGTCTGCACCATCCGATGGTGTTATCACAGGATACGGACAGATCGAGGGCAATCCGGTGTATGTATATAGTCAGAACCGTGATGTGCTGAATGGAACCATGGGCGAGATGCACGCAAAGAAAATTGCAAAATTATATGATATGGCTGATAAGGCAGCAGCTCCGGTGATCGGACTGTTAGATTGCGGCGGTTTCCGTCTGCAGGAGTCTGTAGATGCACTGGACAGCTTTGGATGTGTCCTTGCAAAGCAGGCTGAGTATGCGGACAGTGTACTTCAGATCAGCGCAGTAATGGGTAACTGTGCAGGTGGTATGACATTGATCCCGGCCATGAGTGATTTTGCATTTATGACAAAAGAAGCACAGATGTATGTGAATGCACCGCATACCATTCAGGATAATAAAAAGCTTTCCCGTGAGTTTGATTCTGCAAAATATCAGGCAGCAGTTTCCGGACAGGCAGAAGTACTGGAGAATGAGGATGCTGTTCTGACAAAAATCCGTGAGCTGGTAGTAATGCTCATTGATGAGGAATACGGACGCTGCGGTGAAGATGATCTGAACCGTTATATTTCTGAAAAAACATGTGCCATGAAAGACGCCCGTGCACTGTTAGGTGAGTGTGCAGACGATAAATTCCTGGAGATCCGCCCGGATTATGCACCGGAGATGGTGACAGGATTCCTTACATTAAATGGAATTTTAGTTGGTGCAGTGGCAAATGCCGATGCACTTTATGATGAAAAAGGTGAGAAGATGACAGATCTGGCTGACGGCCTTACCGTAGACGGATGTGAGAAAGCAGCAGCTTTCGTTGCATTTTGTAACGATTGCGAGATTCCGCTTCTGACTGTGACAGCAGCAGATGGATTTGCAGCAGTAGAGCAGACAGAAAAAGGTCTTCCGCAGGCTATCGCAAAACTGGTAAAAGCTTATCATGATGGTGGTTTCAACAGCAAAGTAAACCTGATCATGGGAGATACTTACGGAAGTGCTTATGTGGCAATGGGCGCAAGAAGTATCAGCGATGCCGATATGGTATTTGCATGGGACGATGCAAAAGTAGGTATGATGGAAGCTGAGAAAGCAGCAAATATCTTATTTGCAGCTGAAGGAGACAAAGCAACTGAAAAGCAGGCAGCTGCTTATGAAGGAAAACAAAATGCCGTAACTTCCGCAGCAGCAAGAGGCAGTGTGGATGCAGTCATCGCTCCGGCACAGACAAGAAAACATCTGATCATGGCATTTTCCATGCTGTAAAAGAAAGGAAGATAGTGAAGATGAAAAAGAATATCAAAGGGATTGCGGCAGGCAGTCTCGGACTTCTGGCTTTACAGCTTCCGGGGATGACCGTATTTGCGCAGGCAGCAGACAGAAAAGCCCGGCTGGCAAATGCATTACAGAATACAGTCCTTGGTATGGGAACGGTATTCGTTATGCTGATTGCAATTGCGCTGATCATTTATTGTTTCAAGATTATTCCTGTGATCCAGAAAAAATTTGCCAAAAAAGCAGAACCGGCAGCAGAGGCACCAAAGTCAGCACCAGTTGTTGCAGCTCCTGTACAGGAAACGGATGATCTGGAGCTGGTGGCTGTTATCGCAGCCGCAATTGCAGCAAGTGAGAATGTACCGGTAGACAGTTTCAGAGTCCGTACGATCAAGAGACGCTAATTACACCATTTTGTTTAAGGAGAATAGAAAAATGAAAAATTATACAATTACCGTAAATGGAAACGTATATGATGTAACCGTAGAAGAAAATACAAATGGCGCTCCGGCAGCAGCACCGGCTCCGAGAGCAGCAGCACCGGCTCCGGCAGCAAAACCGGCAGCTACAGGCGCAGCAGGAAGCATTGCCATCACAGCAGGCGCGGCTGGTAAAGTTGTTGACGTTGTAGCAGCACCGGGCGCAGCCGTAAAGAAAGGTGATCCTGTCGTTGTACTTGAGATTATGAAAATGGAGACACCGGTTGTTGCACCGCAGGACGGCACAGTTGCCAGCGTGGATGTAACAAAAGGTGAGACAGTAGAATCAGGAGCAGTACTTGCTACCATGAACGCATAAGACAGGAGGTAGACATGTCAGGTAATATAGCAGAGACATTGGGCAATCTCGTGCATCAGACCGCGTTCTTCAATCTGACCTGGGGAAACTATCTGATGATCGCCGTTGCCTGTGTGTTCTTATATTTAGCAATTAAAAAGGGATATGAACCGTTACTGCTGGTACCGATCGCGTTTGGTATGCTTCTGGTAAATATATATCCGGATATCATGATTTCCCCGGATGATGCAAGCAACGGTGTCGGAGGTTTGTTGCACTACTTCTTCAAACTGGATGAGTGGTCTATCCTTCCGTCCCTGATTTTCCTTGGTGTCGGCGCACTGACGGATTTCCGTCCGCTGATCGCAAACCCGATCAGTTTCCTTTTGGGAGCAGCCGCACAGTTCGGTATTTTTGCCGCATATCTGCTGGCTATCGTATTCGGATTTTCCGATGCAGCCGCAGCTGCAGTATCCATCATCGGTGGAGCAGATGGACCGACGTCTATCTTCCTGGCCGGAAAACTACATCAAAATGATTTAATGGGACCGATCGCCGTGGCGGCGTATTCCTATATGTCATTAGTACCGATCATCCAGCCGCCGATCATGAAACTTTTAACAACCAAAAAAGAGCGTTCTATTCGTATGGGACAGCTTCGTGAAGTTTCCAAACTGGAAGCAATCCTTTTCCCAATCATTGTTACCATCATTGTGTGTCTGGTTCTGCCGACTACCGCTCCATTGGTAGGTATGCTGATGCTTGGTAACTTATTCCGTGAGTGTGGCGTAGTAAAACAGCTGTCTGAGACCGCATCCAATGCGCTGATGTACATTGTAGTTATCCTGCTTGGTACATCCGTCGGAGCATCTACAAGTGCAGAAGCATTCCTGAAAGTGACAACACTTCAGATCGTAGTACTTGGTCTGGTAGCCTTTGCATTTGGTACCGCAGCAGGTGTTATCTTTGGTAAGATCCTGTGCGTTGTAACAAAAGGAAAGATCAACCCGCTGATCGGTTCTGCCGGTGTATCCGCTGTTCCGATGGCAGCCCGTGTATCCCAGAAAGTCGGTGCAGAAGAAGATCCGACCAACTTCCTGCTGATGCATGCCATGGGACCAAATGTTGCCGGAGTTATCGGAACTGCGATCGCAGCCGGAGTATTCATGGCGATCTTTGGAGTATAACAAAGGCAATGATTATAAAAAAGGAGATAATTTATCATGGAGAAAAAACCATTGAAAATAACAGAAACTGTTCTGCGTGATGCGCATCAGTCTCTGATGGCCACCAGACTGACCACAGAGCAGATGCTTCCGATCATCGATAAAATGGATAAAGTCGGCTATCATGCAGTAGAATGCTGGGGCGGTGCAACTTTCGATGCATCCCTGCGTTTTCTGAAAGAAGATCCGTGGGAGCGTCTCAGAAAATTCCGTGACGGTTTCAAGAATACAAAACTGCAGATGCTGTTCCGTGGACAGAATATTTTAGGATACCGTCATTATGCAGACGATGTAGTAGAATATTTTGTACAGAAATCCATTGCAAACGGAATCGATATCATTCGTATTTTTGACTGTTTAAATGATCTGAGAAACTTAAAGACAGCTGTAGATGCCTGCAAAAAGGAAAAAGGTCATTCCCAGATCGCACTTTCCTATACATTAGGTGAGGCATATACGCTGGATTATTGGGTAGATACTGCAAAACGTATTGAGGATATGGGCGCAGATTCCATCTGTATCAAAGATATGGCAGGTCTTCTGGTTCCATATGAGGCAGAGCGTCTTGTAAAAGCATTAAAAGAAAATGTAAGCCTCCCAATCGAACTTCATACCCACTATACAAGTGGTGTGGCTTCCATGAGTTGTCTGAAAGCGGTAGAAGCCGGATGCGATATCATTGATACTGCAATTTCACCACTGGCACTGGGCACATCCCAGCCGGCTACAGAGGTTATGGTCGAGACATTCAAAGGTACACCGTATGATACCGGTCTGAATCAGGATATTCTTGCTGAAATCAATGAGTACTTCAGCACAATCCGTGAGGAAGCAATGGCAAGCGGTCTGTTAAATCCGAAGGTACTGGGCGTAAATATCAATACTTTACGTTATCAGGTTCCGGGCGGAATGCTTTCCAACATGATTTCACAGCTGAAAGAGCAGAATGCTGAGGATAAATACGAGGAAGTATTAAAAGAAATCCCGCGTGTAAGAAAAGACCTTGGTGAGCCGCCTCTCGTAACACCTTCCAGCCAGATTGTAGGTACACAGGCTGTATTAAATGTTCTGATGGGTGAGCGTTATAAAGTTGCTACCAAAGAAACCAAGAGCATTTTACTTGGTGAGTATGGTCAGACAGTAAAACCATTCAATCCTGAAGTAGTGGAAAAAGTTCTCGGCGCGGATAAAGATAAGGCAATTACTTGTCGTCCGGCAGATCTGATCGAGCCGGAACTTGCCAAGATTGAGAATGAAATGTCACGCTGGAAACAGCAGGACGAGGATGTACTTTCTTATGCACTCTTCCCGCAGCAGGCGCTGGATTTCTTCAAATATCGTGAGGCACAGCAGACAAAGGTAGATCCGGAAGCAGCTGATCACGAAAATGGGGCTTATCCGGTTTAAAAAATAATTCTTCTTTGGCTTTAAAAATTTAATATTTGAAAGAAAACGCAGAATCCTGTCATGACAGGATTCTGCGTTTTCTGCACCACTTTTGTATGTTCTGCAATATTTTTGAACAGTATATTTATTGAAATATATGAGTACCAATGATATAATAAAAAGTACGCCGATAAAAAATCGGAACAGAAGAAATAATGAGAGAAAGAGGATTTAATATGGAACATAACAAAAAGGAGCGCAGTAGTTTCTCTGGCGGAATCGGTTTTGTGCTTGCAGCTGCAGGAAGCGCAGTGGGACTTGGTAATCTGTGGCGTTTTCCTTACCTTGCCGCGCAGTATGGCGGAGGTATTTTTATTCTGGTATATATCATTCTGGCACTGACATTTGGTTTCACATTGATGACTACCGAGATTGCTATCGGACGCAAGACAAAGCAGAGTCCGGGTACTGCATACAAAGCCATCAATAAAAAATTTGGGTTTTTAGGTGTGCTGGCACCGATCGTTCCGGTGATCATTCTGCCGTATTATTGTGTGATTGGCGGCTGGGTTGTCAAATACATGGTAACATTTGTGTCCGGACATGGTTTGGATGCAGCAGCAGATAGTTTTTTTGGAAATTTTGTCGGAAATTCAATCTCACCGATGGTTTATTTTGCAATTTATCTGGGGCTGACCGCAGCAGTTATCCTGCTTGGTGTCAACAAAGGAATTGAAAAAATCAGTAAATTCCTGATGCCGTTATTGCTGATTATTTCTGTGATCATTTCCATTTATATTTTCACGCTGCCGGGAGCAAGTGCCGGTATCCAATATTATCTGTTACCGGATTTTTCCAAGTTTTCACTGAAAACAGTGTGTGCTGCCATGGGACAGATGTTCTATTCCATGAGTCTGGCCATGGGAATCATGGTCACTTATGGTTCTTATACGAAAAATGAGACAAGCCTGACAAAATCTGTAAATCAGATTGAGATTTTTGATACGGTCGTTGCTCTGCTGGCCGGATTTATGGTCGTTCCGGCAGTTTATGTATTCAGCGGTGAGGCAGGAACAAAAGCAAGCGGAGCAGGATTGATGTTTGTAACGCTTCCGAAAGTATTTGAGCAGATGAGAGGCGGCATGATCATCGGAATTTTGTTCTTTGTGCTTGTATTCCTGGCTGCATTGACCAGCTCCATTTCCATTATGGAAGCTATCGTATCTTCCTTTATGGATCGATTCGGTATCAGCCGTAAGAAAAGCGTTGTGATCTGCATCATTATCAGTATTATAATGGGAATTCCATCATCTCTGGGCAATGGTGCATGGGCACATATCAAGATTCTGGGGATGGACTTTTTGACTTTCTTTGATTATATCAGCAATAGTGTACTGATGCCGATCGTAGCACTGTGCACCTGCATTCTGATCGGATGGGCGGCAGGAGCAAAGACTGTTACAGATGAAGTAAAACGAAATGGTGAAAAAATGAATCGTGAAAAACTGTACAATGTGATGATAAAATATATTGCACCGGTAATGCTGGTGATCATCCTGATCACTTATTCACTGGCACAGTTCGGATTCTTTACAATGTAATCCATCAAAATAGGCGATAGATTCAAGTCAAATCCAGGCTGTAAAGTAACTGCGTCAGAGAGAAGTAGCGAGAGCGGAACGTGAGTGCCCGCTTCACTTTTGGAAAGAAGGTATCGAGATTATGCATGATGAAGTGACAGAAAAAGATATTGAACGAATGAAAGAGGAAATCGAATACCGAAAGCTGGTGGTTCGTAAAGAAGCACTGGAAGCTGTAAAAGAGGCAAGAGCCCATGGCGATCTCAGTGAAAATTTTGAGTACCACGCAGCAAAAAAAGATAAAAATGCCAACGAAAGCCGGATCCGTTATCTGGAGCGCATGATCAAAACAGCGGTAGTTGTATCCGATGAGTCAAAATCCGATGAAGTTGGAATTAACAATAAAGTTACTTTGTATTTTGAAGATGATGACGAAGAAGAAGTGTATACACTGGTGACAACCGTGCGTGGAAACTCACTGAAAGGCTGGATTTCTACAGAATCTCCAATCGGAAAAGCCATTCTTGGTCATAAAGTCGGAGACCGTGTCTACGTGGAGATCAATGCAAATGCCGGTTATTATGTAGAAATCCGTGCCATTGAAAACACCGAAGATGACGGAAGTATTGGACTCAGAAAATTCTAATGGAGCATTTATGAATATATATAATATTGACCAGTTTCAAAAAAATGAATACCCCTGGAATCCTGTGGCAAAAAGGCGGGCAAGGAATTATTTTATAAAACTTGGTGTTGGTGTGGCACTTATATTTGCTCTGTATGGATTATTAGGGTATTTTCTGTTCGTCACACATGCTTTTGTTACGCAGACATTGTGGGGCTATGGAGCGGCAATGGTTATTCTGGCGTTTGGACTTCGCCTGGGGTTAAATGCGTTTAGCAGAAAACAGACACGAAAAATGTCATTGGATGAAAAACACGATTATGCGCTGTATTTTTATCACAGACATGGAAGAAAGAATGCTGTGCTCGGTAACTTATATCTGGTGATATGCGCACAGGCAGATGTTTGTCAGCGAAAATACGAACTGGCGGAACAGGCTCTGGAACAAATCGTTATGGAAAAATGTAAGGCAGATCAGTTAAAACAGATCTGGCTGCTGCGGCTGATTATTGCGCTTGCCATTGATGATGAAGAGAAGATTCAGGAAACATTCATTTGTTATAAAGGCATAGAAGTTAGGTCAAAAGGTTTTCCGTCGATTGATATTGTCGGAGAATGCGTGGATCACAGAGATGCAGAAACTTTAACAGAAGTCATGAAGCAGAGTGTTGTGGTGAAAAAAGAGCATCCGCTTCGTATTGGCTGTATCAGCATTTTCCTTGCTTATTGCATTTTGTTTTATGCAGCAGCACTTGGAATCAATACAGACAGCGGGTATGTGCTTCGTTATATGTTTGCAACGATCTCCATCCTGGTGACATTCCTTGGACTGGTGGTTCTGACCATCTGGCTGAATATCCGACTGTTTGGCAATGAAACATTCTCGAGAAGAAGCTCTGTTAACAAGGTCTGCTTTGTTATTATATGCGCAATTTTTCTGCTTTGCATGGCGGAAAACAGTGTCAGAATCTATTTGGGACTGGATTGGAAGGAAGAAGTGATATCGCAGGATGAAAAGTATATCTATCTGAAGGTGTATTCTAATAGCGGATATAACGTCACAACGACACTGTATCGTACAAATAATCCATTTGTTATGCAAAGAATAAATAACTGGCTGCCGTCAGCAGATTCAAACTGGTCAGAGGATAGTACTGATTCATCTGCTTCCAATCAGGATATAACAGACAATTCAACAAATGGCGCATCCAATAGCGCGTCAGATGAAACTGCCGGAGAATCCGCAACAGATAACGGCACTTCTGATTCTGACTCTTATTCGAGTGAACTTGAACAGTATCAGCAGCTTAAAAACGAGATAACAGCAGTGTTTGAGTATTTGCAAACCGAAGGACAGTTTACAGACGCAGAATTGAGCTTCGATGCAAATGCAAAGGGAGAAACCTACGGACTTATCAGTGCCGGTCAGGAGCAGGCAGGAACCCGCATGGTGGATGTGGAATATCGTTTATACATTAATTATAATGGAGAAAAAACAAACGATGAAGGAAAAACCTGTACAGAAATCGTACTGGAAAAATTTTATCCGGGTGGAAGCTACAGTACGGAACTGGTAGATTTTTACCTTGTTGATCCGGAAACTCTGCAGGTTGTTGATGAACATAAAACTACCTGGTAAAGTGAATAAAGAAAATAAGTCGAACGCACAAAATTCATGTGCGCTCGACTTATTTTTTTACAGACAGCGTTTCTGAGCTGTATTATTTGATACAAATCGTACTTCCAGTTTGTCTGGGCGGGAATAACTTTCTGTATATTCTACAAGGTTACCGTGTCGGTCATAGCCAATCAGTTCCAGGTGATTGACAATTGTTTCATCTTCCAGATGCAGATAGGAACGGATTTTATCTCCGGCTTCTACCATGGTCAGAGATTCCTGGAAAACAACGGGCAGGTGATCTCTGGTGGACATGTAGTCATACAGAGAAATCTGTTCAAAGTTATAATTATCGATATCCGGGAAAAATTTCAAGGGAACGTAAGTGTACTCAATGGCCAGTGGCTCTTTGTTGCCCTGGCGGATACGGTGGATTCCATAAATTGGTTCTTCAAATGCAAGACCAAGTTTATCAGCATAATAATAACGCCCCTGGATGGTGCCGGTGCACAGTAATTTGTTGGATATCTCGATTCCAAAATTGCGGACAAGGGAAGTGAAACTGGCATTTTCGGATTCATTTAATACACCGAAAGCGACTTTGTTATATTCCGGTTTCTTGACAAAGGTACCTTTTCCCTGCCGGCGCACGAGATAATGCTCATTCACCAGTTCATCGATGGCTGTGCGGATGGTAGGTCGGCTTACGCCATACATTTCTGCAAGGACTCGTTCGCTTGGGATCATTTCTCCGGGAAGATATTCATGGCTTTCAATCCTGCTTACAATAATATCGCGCACCTGTGCTGCTACATGATTTAATTGTTCCATGATTCCTCCATTTCCGCATCTCTGATAAATGCAAAATCATCTATTTTCATGATGTCTTCAAAAAAATGAATCAGTCTGCCGGTGTCGTCGTATACCAGACCTTTATATTTCATCATGGGACTGCCCGGAGAAGTGTGGAGCAGACTGGATTCTTCCTCATTTGTGTAAATGAGTGTGACACGCTGATTGGATTTTAAAATCGGTATCTGAAGATCTGTCTGCAATACATTCAATATTGGGCGTGAACCCAGAATTTCAGCAGTCAGACCAGGATAGATGTCGATTGGAGTATAAGAATAATCCAGGCACAGCGGGGTGTCGTTTTCATAATAAATGAAAAGAATTTTATAAACGGGTGTTTGTTCCGGAATCAGCATTTTACCGGAGAGACGTTTATCTACCAGAACCTCTTCAAAAGAATAGGGCTGCCAGCGAATGTTCGGACGTCTTTCTCCGGGATCAAAATTGCCGGTACAGGTGTGAGTAGATATTTTGATTCTCTCCGGAGCAACAAAATATCCAAGCCGCTCCCGGGAAAAAAGGTAATGCTCACGCACAAGCTGTGCCAGGGCATTTCGGATAGTAGGCCGCTGCACATGAAAATGCTCCGCAAGAAATCGCTCAGAAGGAAGCCGGTCTCCGGGGCGATAGCCTTCATTTTTCAACATGTATATGATCTCTTTTGCAAGAATGACATCCATTGTCAGTAAATTCTTTCTCATAAATTCTAAAAATACGCTCCTTTTACTTCCAATTTTAAAAATAACGAAATGAAAAGATTATCATAGAACATCTTTTGTCTCCAACATCTTTGTTTATTTCTATCATATAACAGATGCAATCCGTTCGTCAAATATAATTGGTATAAAAAAATGTACTAGTGGTTAAAACCAGTTGATTGTGCAAATATACCAGAAAATGCATGAGAATAGATATAAATACAAATAGTAATTGTGAAAAACACAGGATTGTTAAAAAATTTACGAATATTATTCACAAAATTTAAAATTGTGAGAAAAAACATGTTGATTATTTTATAAAATATGGTATAGTAAAGCTACCAAGTGGTTACAAAAAAGAATTTAACAGAAAAGGCAGCTAAAGGAGGCAATTAGAGTTTCAATTAGCTGCCTTTTGTAAAAAAACAAGACAATGAGGTGAAAAAGAAGTATGGGAGATGCGATAGTATCATTAATTGATGTGGAAAAGAGATTTGGTTCAAATCTGGTTGTGAAAAAAATGAATATGGAAGTATATCCGGGGGAATTTTTGACAATGCTTGGTCCATCCGGATGTGGAAAGACCACGACACTTCGTATGATTGCAGGATTTGAAGATGCATCATCCGGAATTATTAAAGTACAGGGAGAACGTGTGGAAGACAAGGAGCCATTTGAGAGAGATGTCAATACGGTATTCCAGAATTACGCTCTGTTTCCGCACATGACAGTTTTTGACAATGTGGCATATGGACTGATGATCAAGAAAGTTCCAAAAGATGAGATAAAGCAGCGAGTTACGGAAATGATTGAACTGGTACAGCTGAAAGGATATGAAAAGAGAAAACCAGACGAACTTTCCGGCGGACAGAAACAGCGTGTAGCCATTGCAAGAGCACTTGTGAACAGACCGAAAGTCCTGCTTCTGGATGAACCGCTGGGAGCACTGGATCTGAAACTGAGAAAACAGATGCAGATAGAACTGAAACGTCTGCAGAAAAAGCTGGGTATCACATTTGTGTATGTTACCCATGACCAGGAAGAAGCACTTACTATGAGTGACAGAATTGCTGTAATGAATGGCGGTGTTCTGGAACAGCTGGCTACTCCGATGGAAATTTATAACAAACCGAAGACAAAATTTGTAGCCGGATTTATCGGAGAAACTAATTTGTTCGACGGTGTAGTCCGGAAAAAAGAAGGAAAAATCCTGACAGTGGAGACTTCAGCCGGTATGATGCAGGTGGCTGAGGAAGAAGAGAGCTTTTCTGTGAATGAGGAAATCCATGTTTCCGTTCGTCCGGAATATGTGGAATATGCAAAGAAACCGGTAGAAGGATTTGAACTTAGCGGAACTGTCCGTGAATTTATCTATATGGGAACTGTCGTAAAGGCAATGATCACCATGAAAGATGAGAGTGAGATTAAATTCTCCAGGTTTGAGCAGGAAAGTGACCTGAAGGAAGGCGATGATATTTATATCTGCTGGAAACCGGAAAAAGCATATCCGATCAAAGTCTCACAGAAGTAGGAGGATGGCAGAATGAGTAAAAAAATAGATGATAACAGCGATTTGAAGGCCATCAACAAAAAGAGAGATGTGAAAAGAAATACATTACCGGCACTCGCTATGGCAGGACCGGTGTCTGTGTGGATGATCCTTTTTGTGACGATTCCGATGATATTTGTTGTATATATCAGTTTTATGTCCAGAGGTGTATTTGGTGATGTTGTTTATCAGTTCTCCGGAGAAAGTTACAAGACAATGCTGGATGCCACGTATTTCAAGGTTATTTTGAAATCATTGAAGGTGGCAGTGTTTACGACAGCGTTATGTCTTCTGGTTGGCTATCCATTTGCCTATTTTATCGCACGGAAGCCCCGGGAAGTGGCATCGAAACTGATCACATTGATCATGATTCCGTTCTGGACAAATTCACTGATGCGATTAAACAGCTGGTTATTGATATTTCAGACAAATGGTCCGGTAAATCATATTTTGCAGGCAACGGGACTTGTGGATCATCCGATCACTTTCATTTATACAGATGGACTGGTTGTTCTTGGTATGATTACCAATATGCTGCCTTTTGCGGTACTGCCACTGTACAGTTCTATCGAAAAACTTGACAAATCATTGTTGGAGGCTTCGGCAGATCTGGGAGCAAGTCCGAGAACTACATTTTTGAAAGTGACACTGCCGATGACATTCCCAGGTGTATTTTCTGCCATTATTCTGGTGTTTATTCCGACACTTGGTATTTATACCGTGTCAGATATGCTTGGCGGAGGAAAAGTCCTGTACATAGGTAACATTATCAAAAATCAGTTTGGAGCGATACGAAACTGGCCGTTAGGAGCGGCATTGTCGGTATTGCTGATCGTGATCACGGCATTGCTGATCTTTATTTATACAAGATTTGCAAAAATCGAAGATATGGAGGTGGTATAAATGGCATCATTATCCAGGGTGCAGCGAAAGAAACGGAGATTCGAGATTTTTGGAAACGTATATTCTTTTGTTATATATGCTATTTTGTATCTTCCGGTTGTAGTGATGATGATCTTTTCCTTTAATGACCAGCGGTATAATTACTACTGGAATGGTTTTACAACCCAGTGGTATGGAAAACTACTGCATAACAGCGCATTGATCAACAGTCTGTGGTATTCATTGATCATCGCAGTATTGAGTACGGTAATCTCTGTATTGATCGGAACAATTGGTGCGCTTGGCCTGAAACGATATGAATTTAAGATGAAAAAGCTGGTGAACAACATGCTTTATATTCCAATCATTGTACCGGAAATTGTCATGGCAGTTGCACTGCTGATCATCTTTATGAATATAGGTATAAGTCTCGGCATGGGAACAATCCTGATCGGACACTGTACATTCTGTATTCCTTATGCAGTTGTAACAATCAAGGGACGTATCAGCGGAGACGGGGACAGTCTGGAAGAGGCATCCATGGATCTCGGTGCAAACCGTGTGCAGACATTTTTGAAGGTGACATTACCAAGTATTATGCCTGGTGTTATGAGTGCAGCATTTCTCTCATTCACATTGTCAATTGATGATGTCGTAATGAGTAACATGCTGGCAGGTGCAAAACAGTCAACTCTTCCGGTTCTGATCCTTTCCATGAACAAGAGTGGTATTACACCTGATGTCAATGCATTGACAACAATTATGATTCTGGTCATCGTTGTGGCGATGGTTTTGAATAATATGATTCAGAAACTCAGAAAAAGAAATGCTGAGAAGGAGGTAAAAGTATGAAAAAGAAACTTATTTCGGCCATTTTAGTGGCAGCACTGGCGATGGGGCTGACAGCCTGTGGCAGCAGTGGTACAACAGACAACAAGGGGACAGATGGTGGCAGTGCACCGACAGAGTCTGCATCAGCAGGGGGAAGCGGAGATGAACTGAATATTTACATGTGGCAGCAGTACATTTCCGATGATCTGATCCAGACATTTGAAAAAGAAAATAACTGCAAAGTAAATCTTTCCTACATGAGTGATAATGCAGATGCAATCACAAAATTAACTGCGGGAGGCGGACAGGAATATGACCTGATCATGACCTGTGATGCTTATATGAAATCTCTGATCGCAGGAGATTATGTGGAAAAACTGGATATGAGCAAATTGTCCAATACGAAGAATCTGAATACATCTTACTGGCCGGAAGAGTCCAGAGATTATTGTATCCCATATCTGATGAACTATATTTATGTGGTATATAATTCTGAAACCTGCCCGATCGAGATCACAAGTTACAATGATCTGATCAACCCGGCTCTGAAAGGACAGATTACAACGATTGATGGAGCAAGAAATCTGTTCCCGATCGCATTGATCGCACTTGGTTATGATCCGAACTCCACAAACGAGAGTGAAATTGCAGAAGCTTATGAGTGGCTGCAGAAATTCAATGACAATGTTGTTGCTTACGGAAATGCAGAACAGAATCTTACAAACGGAACAGCATCTGTAGCACTTACTTATGATGGTAATACTTCCTGGGCAATGGAAGAAATGGGCGATAATAATACACTGAAGATTGCTGATTTCAAAGATGATCCGGTACAGCTCGGATTTGACCTTTATGTAATGCCGAAGGGAGCAAAACATACTGATCTGGCATATAAATTCCTTGACTACATCCTGGATGCAAATGTAATGGCAAAGAACCTGGACGAGTATCCATATTCCTGCCCGAATGATGCCGCAGTTGCAGCAGCTTCTGACAAATATAAAAATGACCCGGCAAGAGATTTCTCCTATAAAGAGAATGTATTTTTCCAGGAAGATGTCGGAGATGCATTAACTATTTACAATGATTATTATCAGAAATTAAAAGTTGGGGAATAAAGAGCGTTCCCAATAGGAGGACAGAATAACATGCTGAAATTTGATGAGCAGAAACAGATTGACAGTGTAAAAGGTGCACTTGCATTACGCGGAAAAATCGAAGAAATTGTAGACCAGATCTGTAAAGATGGATTTAAAAATATCTGCTGGCTTGGCATAGGAGGCACTTATGCCTCCTGCTTGCAGGCTGAAGTTCATATGAAAGAGAAATCAGGTCTTGACTTTTTCGTGGAGAATGCAGCAGAGTATCTGACAACTGGAAATAAGAAAGTAGGAGCAGGTACTATCGTTGTGATCTCATCTGTAACCGGAAGTACCATTGAGATGGTGGAAGGTGTCAAAAAAGCTTCTGCAGCAGGAGCAAAGGTGCTTGGATTTATTGACGTGGAAACCACGGAACTGGCGCAGATGGTAGATTATGAAATTGCATATCCGGGCAATGAACAGCTGAAATTTTTTATGGTTGCAGACCGTTTTATGTACAATGCAGGTGAATTCCCGGAATATGATCGTTATTACAAAGAACTGGATGAAAATCTGGCTGTAGATCTGGTAGAAGTTGAGAAAGCAGCGGATGCATTTGGAGAGGCATTTGCAAAGAAACACTGCAATGACAGTATCCATTATTTTGTAGGAGCAGGTAATCAGTATGGTTCCACATATTCTTATGCAATGTGTTACTGGGAAGAGCAGCACTGGATCCGTACAAAATCTATTCACAGTGCAGAATTTTTCCATGGAATGCTGGAAATTGTAGACCGCGATACACCGGTTACTGTATTTGTAGGTGAGGATGCGCAGCGTTCTCTGAGTGAAAGAGTAGTAAAATTCCTGCCGCGTGTTTGCGCAAACTACACAGTAATTGATTCCAAAGACTATGAGCTGAAAGGAATCAGCGAGGAGTTCCGTGGAAATCTCTCTCATCTGGTAACGCATGCTGTAACACAGCGTATTGATGCACATATGGAGCAGATCAATTGCCATCCAATGGAAATCAGAAGATATTATC
>NZ_CAKRAS010000056.1 GCF_934295145.1 uncultured Eubacterium sp.
TCGGATACGGACTCCTGATATCCGATGGCAGTTAAGATACCGCATAATTTTTCGGAGTCTCGGGCGTTCATCTGACAACCAAAGGTATTGACGCAAAACGTCATCTTTCTGCCAGCCTCTTTCTCCATCTGCGACACCAGCATGCGGGCCTTTGCAATGAAATAATACTGGCGCAGCGGCTCCTCCGCCGGCGGATCCAGTGTCAGGTCGATCTGATTAATAAAATGTTCTATTTGCATATATTTTTCCTTATCTATTGATATTCTTCACGAAAGAACAAACGTTCCGTAATCATGAACTGAATTAGTATAACACACCTTGCTTTCTTTTTTCAATAGTAATACACATGTACCGTTCGATGCATGGCGGTCAGTACATTCTGCAAACGTTTGATTAAGTTCTGGCGGACAGAAATCTCAAAAGGCAGTTCCTTGGTGGTATAGTCTTTATTGATTGCTTTTCCGATAAACAGATTTACCGTTGTACAGTTTTCCATCAGATAGCAGGCCAGACGGGTGGCACCGTTATCCCGGCTCAGTTCATCAAAAAAATCTTCGGATACATCATCCTGCTGATAGCGCTCCAGCAGTTCAATTGCTTTATTTAAAGTAAGAACGCCTTCCGTTACCAGATCGATACCTTCAATTTTTGCCGTTGGAGGAATCTCCGGATCCAGAACGCCAACGGAGGTGATCAGGCGTCGTCCAAGCTCTCTTGCCACAATCTGGCTTGTGATACCGCCGGAGACGATCTTGATGCCTTCCTGTTTCATAAAATCCTGTACCATGCGGTTGTCATCTTTTTTCTCCAACGGCGGTCCTGTCAGAATATTTACAATCTCTTCTTCCATAATCCGGGCCACTGCAATGGTGGTATCATCACTGCACATCCCGCCATACAGATCCGCACAGGCACGGTTCATCTGTTCCGCCAGCTGTACCGCTGTTCTGGTTTTTGCTGCGCTGGATTCACAACAGCCTGCCAGTGCATTCCAGTCCCATCGGTAATTCATGATATCTCCGGTTCCACAATACAGGCATCCATCACTCATGATCGCCAGTGCATCTCCAGGTAACGTCTGAAAACGGCATTCCCGGATTTTTTTTCCTTCGATCTTTCGATAGGAAAAAGGCAGCGCTTTTACTTTGCCCTGCCGCACCAGAATACACTCCGGATTGTCATACTCCACCACATAAATTTCCCCGGTATAATACACCTGGATAATGCTGAATGTCGAATAAGCCACACCATTCACTGAAGAAATCGGCAGTGTTTTCGCAATCGTTGCAACTACCTCGTCAATGGTCATATCATTGTACATCATGGTTGCAATGATCTTCGACGTCAGGGTTGCTAAAATATTTGCCCGAATACCGCTTCCCATACCGTCAGCCAGAATCAGGATTCTGGAATCTTCTTTGTCTACAATCTCTACTTTATCTCCACACAGTTCTTCTCCGTAATGATTCAGACTCTTGTATGCCATATCAATCGCAATCGGTTTCATGTTCCAGCCCCTTTCTAGCTTTCCAGCAGCGTATCACGCAGCTTGGTCAGAATTGCCTTCGTCTCCGCTGTCGTTTCTCCAAGCAGACCGGCAATTTCCTGTGCCGTCGTCATCTGTTTTTCGATAACGGACTGCGCCATTTTTACGGTATTCAGCTTCTGGTCCAACAGCTGCTCCGCCCATTTTTCCTCCGCCGTCACGTCCTCAATGATGGCCAGCACGCGGTCGGATGCAGGGATGTATACAATGGTTTCCAAAATGGTCATATGATAAGTATCCCACTTACGTTTTTCACGCAGTTTATTTTCATGAGTACGATATACTTCCTCAAAATCTTTTGTGTCAATAAATTCAAACAGATACATTTTCAGTGCTTCCTGGCGGGTCGTGTGGAACACTTCTTCCGCCCGACGGTTAAACTCTTTGATCCGCATCTCTTTGTCAAAAATAAAAATCAGATTCGGTGTGGTCTCCATAACGACATTAGCCTGAGAACGGGCATTTTCATAAGAACGGATCAGACACATAGCTGCCTCTGCTTTTCCCTGATAAATCGCAATGGCTTTTTCCCGACAAGTCATGTAACCACAGGCGCCACAGTTAAACTCTGTATTGCTGTTGCTCTTTCCGATGGTCTTTAAAATCTCCCGAATTTCTGCTTCTGTTGGCATTTTATCTACTACCTGTCGTGGCACATATGTACGCTCCAGTTCTTCTTTTGGCAGATTGATATACGCCGGGGGTGCCGCCAGCAGTGCATTATTTTCAATGCTCATAGTTGCTTTAAAACGAAATCCACGACGTTTGTCCACACCCGGTCCGTTCACACAGCCACCCGCACAAAGGTTCAGTTCTACAAAACAGTGATCAATGTAGCCTCGTTTCATACTGTGTAAAAACTCTCTGCAGCTCTTGATACTGCTGACCATCAGTTTCTTATAAGTACCCGGTGCACCACAGACATCCACCGCACGGATGATACCGTTTGTAACCGGATAAAGCTGATTGACCATCGGATCCTGGTTGGCAAATGGTCTGGATTCACAATGTTTCAGATCGATACCTTCCTCATCCAGCCATTTTTGTAACTCATTAAACTCAATGACCGCATCCACGCAGCCGCGGGTTCTTGCATCCGCTTCTGCTTCCATCTTTTTCGCCACACACGGTCCGATAAAAACTACTTTCGTGTGCTGTCCCATCAGATCTTTGATCCAATGTCCATGGGCGATCATCGGGGAGACAACCGGCGCCAGATACGGAATCAGCATCGGATAATGTTTTTCCACCAGATAAACGATTGCCGGACAGCTTGTCACAATAATATTGTCCATCTCACCTTCCTTCATTAGACGCACATACTCCCGGGTGATAATGGCCGCCCCTTCCGCCGTCTCACGCACCTGGGAAAAACCAAGCTGCAGCAATGCCGCTACAATCTGCCCGGAATCTTCATAATCCAGCAGTCCACGGTAGGACGGATCCAGGGAAACCACCACATGTTCGCCTTTCTTCAACATATTTTTCACATAATCCAGATCACTGTCAAAAGTTTTTGCCTCCTGCGGACAGATTTCCATACAGTGTCCACAGTAAATGCACATATCCGTGACAATCTGTGCCTGCCCGTTTTTGATCCGGATTGCCTTGACATCACAGTTTCTTAAGCATTTATAACAATGCGCGCAATTCGCATCCTGAAAATTAATCACATTCATATCCCTAACCTCCTCTATTAATCGTATTTTACCATTAATCTCCTTTCAAATGAAGTATCAGAAAAACTATTTTTTATAGCAAAAAGGAACGTACCATCTTTTTGATCGTACATTCCTTTCTCTGCATTTACCTGTGTTTTCGCTGATATTAATCCTGTAACTCCTGAATCATCTTCCAAAGTGCCTCTGCACTGTTGAAATTTTCCGGTTTTACATACGCTGCCGGTATCACGATATCAAACTCATCACTAATGTCACTGATAATTTGCAGGATATCAAAAGAGTCTAAAATATGATCATCCACCAGTGCCTTTTCATTTTCAAAATCTACATCCTCTTTAATATCCTTTAACAATTCCAATAATTCTTCCATGTTACAAATCTCCTTTTCTTATATATTCATTGTATTTATAGTACTTGTTTCTATTGCATCTCTTACTAATGTAAGGGAACCACTCTCATCTTTTAAATAAACCTTTGGCATGGTTCGACTCAAAAACAGATAAATCCCCTCTGTCACAGAATATGCTCCGACATTTTCAAAAGCCAGCGTATCGCCAATTTCCAGATGTTCAAATTCCACTTCTCTGCAGAGAATATCCGATGTTGTACACAGACTTCCGCAGAGACACCATGTTTTCTTACCCGCTGTACCATCCTGCACCATTGCATTTTTATAATGTTTTATAATCGGTGTCTTCATGCCCATCATCTGTCCCAAATAAGTCAGATGGTTCATTCCTCCATCCACAATACAATAATGTGCGTTTCCCACTGTTTTTAAATCTGCAACGTTTGTATAATACGTTCCACATTCCGTTGCGAAAAAACGTCCCATCTCAATGGTCAATTCTACTTTTTGTGCCACTTCATTTAAGATATCTTTCAACTCTTTTACAGGAAATAAAGTATCCGAAAAATCATCATCTGCAAAATAAGGGACTGCAAACCCTGGTCCATATTCCAGTTTTTTTAATTCCAGTCCGAAAAGGTTTCGGATCTCCTCAAATAATTCCAACAGCATCTGAAGTTCTTTTATCTTTCTTTTCGCCCGTTTCCGTTGTGTCCCGACAAAATAATGAATTCCTGTAATGTTTAAACTTCTGTATCTGTTTTCCCTGTGCTGCAATATATCAAATATATCCTCTTTTGCCATTCCAAACTGAGAACCGGCATTCAGGCGAAGGATCACTTCTGCTTTCTGATCTGAATCTGCTGCTTCAACCACTTGCTGGATCAGATCTACATGACGAACCGATTCCGCTGTAAATATTCCTACTCCGTACTCATAGGCTTCTCTGATATCCGTAATCCCCTTATTAACACCGGAATAAATGATTCTGGATCCATCTACGCCCAGTTTTTTACAGATAGCAAGTTCACCTGGACTGCAGACTTCCAGTTTATCCACACACGTCAACATGGTTGTCACTAAAAATGGATTTGCCTTCATGGAATAACAAAGTGACACTGTTTCTCCGACAATCTCTCTGATCTGTGCAGCCCGTTTTTGTAAAACTGCCGTATCAAACACAAATGCAGGTGTATTACTTTTTAAAATGTCTTGCATGTAAACTCTCCTCGTATAGCTTTCTTAATTGATTTCTGTCAATCTTTCCATTCTTGCTCATCGGCATTTCTGTAAGCTGCAGCGCCGTATTTGGTATCATATAAGGCGGCAGTATACCACGTAACGTTTTTATCAGCTGTCTTTTTTCGCATGTCCCCGTGTAAAAAAGCAGCAAACGTTCCTTTTCTGTCTCATAAATACAACAGGATCTGGTGATTCCATCCACGGCATTCGCTGCCACTTCAATCTCTCCAAGTTCAATTCGGTGTCCCAGATGTTTGATCTGGAAATCTTTTCTGGAAATATATACAAGATTTCCCTGTGCATCATATTTTGCCAGATCACCGGTTCGATAAATCCGTTCATCATAGCGATGATTCAATGGATTTTGCACAAAGACCTGTGCCGTTTTATCCGGTGCATTATAATAGCCCAACGCCAGCTCTGAGCTGCTGACACAGATTTCTCCGGCTTTTCCTGCTTCCGTCACTTGCTGATCTGTCTCATCCAAAAGGAATACCGTTTCATTTGGAAAAGCTTTTCCAATAGGAATCACATCGGTCAGTTCATATTCGCGTTTTGGATCAAGCACATAATACGTACAGTTACAGGTGACTTCAGTTGGTCCGTACAGATTTACGAACATCGCCTGAGGCAGATATTTTCTCCATATCCTGTAATGTTTTATCGGAAGCACTTCTCCGCTAAAAAGTACTTTTCGAACCGTATCCGGTGTACGATAATCAAATCCATTCATGACAGATACAAAGCACATGGCGCTGACCGCCCAGGTAAGCACGGTCATTTTGCTGTCTGCCATATAATCCATCAAAGTAGTAGGATCACTGAAATATTCTCTTGGAATAATCTGTACTTTCGCACCAGTCAAAAGACCGGTATAAATATCTTTTACCGATACATCAAAATCAAACGGCGCCTGATTTCCTATAATGTCTTCCTTTGTGATAGCAAAAGTATCTGCATAGATCCGGATAAAATCCATCACTGCTCTGTGACTTACTGCAACACCTTTTGGCAAACCGGTGCTTCCACTGGTAAAATTAATATACAACGGATTTCGATCCGTATGTTCCGTTCGGATCTGTCTCAAAAGATTCTGATCGATCGTCGCTTCCTCCAGACACTTCTCTGCCAGCAAAATTGTCGTTTTCGAAACATCCCCGGCTATTGCATCCAGACACTTTTTCATTTTCTCCAGATTTTCTTCCTTTGTAACGATCACTTCCGGCTGCAGCACGTTCAGGATCTGCTGCAGTCTCGCTTCCGGCTGGCGCAGATCTAACAGGCAATATGGACAGCCGGCATATACCGCTCCAAACATGATACTTAAGGTAACACAGCTTTTTTCCATATAAATTGCTACCGGCGCAGTCCCTGTCATCCATTTTCTCAGATAAGTTCCGCCCTTCTGCGCATACATCTTTAACTGAGTAAAGGAATATTCTTCTTTCGGATCCGCAACTGCAATTTTTTCTCCGGACTGTGCTTCCATATGCTCCAGCCATTCTAATACATTCGTCATTTTGTTTCCTCTTTACATCTAATTTTGGTTGTTTGTATTTGCAGTGTCATATCCCGGAAGGTAAGTAGCAACAATATCTTTGACAGATTCCATATAGGTATCCTCATCATAAAAATATTGTGACACATCCTCGCCTGCATCACGGCTCAATACAAATTTCGAAAAAGCCTTGCAAAAAACTTCTGACCCTGTTTTATTTAGGTGTTCAAAATTTGACAGATACTCCGGACAGATGGCAAACAATTCCGGTTTTACCAAATTGAAATCATAATAATCGGCACCGTACTTACTGCATATCCCACTGATTTTCTGGTTGATCGCAAAATACTCTTCCGCACCATATGCTGCAATATCATAAGGTGCTTTCGGTGTATTCACAACCATAAAGTCTACACCATTTTCCTGGCACAGTTTACACATCTCCTCTAATTCTTCATACGCCTTATCAGAGCTTTTTCCGGAATAAGCCTTTTTTGTATTATTTACAGCGGCTGTATTATAATCAAAGACACCACCTGCGTATGCATATCCCTTTCCGACATACTCCATATACCCTGCTACTTTTTTCGAACTTGCATTTGCATCTTTGCTTTCCCGTTTGATTTTCAGATTTTCTGAAATCGTCTTTAGCTTCCAATCAACACTGTTATAAGTCCATGGGAAAAAATATGTCAGTGATGCTTCTGCATTAAAGTTTTCACTGTCCGTCACAAACCTCCAGTCCAACCGCAGTTTTTCCAAAGGAGAACATCCATACTTTCTTGCCCTTGCAAAAGTGGCTCTCGCATTTGCATTTTGTATCAGTTCCAGAGACGGGATTCCAAATATAAGAACAGCCCTCTTTATCTTTTTTTCCTGAATCGCTGCCGTTAATGCCTCTTTGGTCTGATCCAACGGCTGCCCCGGTGTTCCCATATTAAAAGAACTCCACCCGGTAGCTTCATCTATGATATAGGGATTAAACGTCATCTGTGAAAAAGAAGAACCTAAATATACGGTATCTATTTTTTCTGTTTTGCGGAAGTCCTTCCACATGACTTCACTTGGACCATTTGCTTTCACAAGAAGATAACTCAGCAGCAAATTTATCACTATGAACAGGAAAACAAATCCAACCACTTTTATGCCCTTAATAATTCGCATACATAAAACCTCCTGCGCCAACGGCAAAATTAAACGATCCTAAAATAAGGAAAATCATCACAAAATATAGTAACCAGCGAAGTGCCAAAGGCCGTTCTTCCAACAATGTAATTGCATCCTTTCCTTTTTCTTTTAGAACACTGTCAGCAAATACAATGAGCAGCGCTGCCGCTGCCATGATATACGCTTTCTTTGGCACTTCTTTAAATGTTGGTTCCAAAATTTCGTATAACTGCCCCATATGAAAATGAATAATCGTGTTTTTCATGCACATAAAACAGTCTTTGATATTGTAAATTCGGTCAAAATACCATCCGATATTTACTATGATAAACGTCCGGATAATCCGAAATACATGAAATGCCCTGCTTTTTACATTTATGTGCAGCCTTTCTGCCATTTTTGCAAACAAAGGTGCACAGACATCTGAAACTGCAATTACAATACCATTGTAAAGACCCCAGAAAATAAAGTGCCACTGGGAGCCATGCCAGATACCCACAAGGAAAAATACCAGAATATTCGCAATGGATGCCGGCAGTACACGGCCAAAATGAACGTTCAGATGCTTTTTCGCCCATTTTCCTAATTTCTGCATAGGAGCAGTCAGCGCAAATGGATAAAATACATAATCACGCATCCATGCACCAAGCGAAATATGCCATCTTCGCCAGAAATCCCCCAGCGAAACAGAAAAATACGGTTGTCTGAAATTTGGCATCATTTCAATTCCAAACAATTCTGCTACACCCATAACGATATCGATTCCACCGGAAAAGTCTGCGTACTGTTGGGCTGAATATAATAATATTGCAAACACGATGGCAGAACCAGGTGTTTTCTCTGTAGGCGCATCCAGAATATTTGCGATTTCGTGAACCAGCAGATTTGCGATCGCATACTTTTTTAATAATCCAAACAAAATCAATATCAATGCACGCTTACAGCGATGCCAGTCCAGATCATGTCTGCCATACAGCTGTTCTTTCATCTGATCATATCTGTTGATCGGTCCCTGGATCAGTTGTGGAAAAAACGAAACAAACAGCAGGAAACGAAACGGATTCTTTTCAGCTTCGTATTTTTCAAAATAAATATCCACCAGATAACCAATGGAAATAAACATATAAAAAGAAATGCCAAGCGGTATCAGAAAACCTTCAAACAGAGGATGCATATATTTCAATACTGCCAGCATGCCAAAATTAATCACAATGATCGTCCAGAGAATACTTCTGCGTTTTTGATCAAACGCTGCTTTTATTTCCTTTCTCCTGACTCTGTCTATGCTTTTATCCTTTCGGATTTCCTGATATTGTTTCGAAAAATGAGCCAGCCATATACCGCCCACAAACACACTGAATCCGGTGATTGCAATAAAAATGAGATTCGAAATGCCTGAATAAGCATAAAATGCCATGCTGAATAAAAGCAGGCAGATCCATTGTTTTTTCCGAAATACAGTGTAATACAGTATAAATAAAACAGTTACAAACAAAATAAATGCAACAGATAACAAATTCATAAAAATGCTCCTTAAACAATTTCTCTGGAAATTCTATCACAGATGCCATATCCCATGCTTTAATTCTTCCTTAGAAATACTGAATATTTTCTTAATATTCTTTTTATATGATAAAAGGAGCCGTTACAAATACAACGGCTCCTCTTAAAAATATTCTCATTTTTTTCATCTGATCACGCAACTTATCAAATGTAAAACTATTTATTTACCGTACGTTTTACATAAGTAGTGTGCAGTAACTCATGTGCTTTATGGCTGCCCGGCTCACCAAGATAGGTTTCATATAATTCAATGATCGCCGGATTTTCATGTGATTTACGGATCTTATTATTTTTATCCAAATTGTAAAGCACTTCCGCTCGTTTTGCACGGATATCTACGGTATTGCGTACATATCCAGGCTGCTGCGGCTGACCGCCACCGTTGACACATCCGCCAGGACATCCCATGATCTCGATAAAATGATACTCAGCTTCCCCTGATTTTACTCTATTTAACAGTTCTTTTGCATTTTTCAGTCCGGAAGCAACAGCAACTTTGACATCCATACCAGCTACATTGTAAGTAGCCTCTTTGATGCCCTCGATACCACGTACATCAGTGAACTCAAGTTTTGCAAGTTCTTCGCCAGTCAGTTTCTCTACTGCGGTACGAAGTGCCGCTTCCATTACACCACCGGTTGCGCCGAAGATGACTGCTGCACCGGTTCCAAGACCAAGCGGCATATCAAATTCTTCATCCGGAAGATCTGTGAAACGGATACTTGCGCGTTCGATCATGCGGCCAAGCTCTCTTGTTGTAATAGCAATGTCCACATCCGGAACGCCTGCACCGTTCTCATCCTCTCTGCCAATCTCAAATTTCTTTGCAGTACATGGCATAACGCTGACAACCACCATTTTTTCTTTCGGAATTCCCATTTTCTCTGCATAATAAGATTTTGCAATTGCGCCAAACATCTGCTGCGGAGATTTACAGGAAGACAGATTCTCTGTCATTTCCGGGAAATAGTGCTCGCAGTATTTGATCCATCCCGGGGAACAGGAGGTGATCAGCGGTAATACACCGCCGTTCTGTACACGATCCAGTAACTCGTTGGCCTCTTCCATAATGGTAAGGTCTGCCGAAAATGTGGTATCAAATACTTTATCAAAACCAAGTCTGCGCAATGCTGCTGCCAGCTTGCCCTCTACGTCTGTACCGATTGGCATACCAAAGGCTTCTCCAAGTCCTGCACGAACAGCAGGTGCACACTGAACAACCACATACTTCTCCGGATCTGCAATTGCTGCAAATACTTCTTCGGTATTATCTTTCTCATACAGTGCTCCGGTCGGACATACAGCGATACACTGTCCACAGGATACGCAGCTTGTTTCGGCCAGATCCATATCAAATGCAGTTCCGATGTATGTCTTGAATCCACGCTCATTTGCACCGATCACACCTACGCCCTGTACTTTTTCACAGACAGCGCTACACCGTCTGCAAAGGATACATTTGTTATTATCTCTTACCATATGAGCTGCACTGGTATCTAACTCATACCCATTGCGTTCACCATCATAGTAAGCCTCATCATCTACTTTATATTCACGGCATAAGGTCTGAAGTTCACAGTTTCCACTGCGGACACAGGACAAACATTTGCGGTCGTGATTGGACAATAAAAGCTGTAACGTTTTTCTTCTGGACTCAATAACTTTCGGTGTGTTGGTCCATACTTCCATTCCTTCGTTGATCGGATATACACAGGCGGTCACCAGAGTGCGGGCACCTTTCACCTCAACAACACACATACGACAGGCGCCGATTTCATTGATTTCCTTGAGGTAACATAACGTCGGGATTTCAATCTGTGCAAGGCGTGCTGCCTCCAGAATCGTGGAACCCTGCGGTGCGGATACCTCTCTTCCGTTTATTTTAATTGTAATATTTTCCATGATTGATTCCTCCGTTACTCTTTATAAATAGCGCCAAAACGACACTTATCGATACAGGTTCCACATTTCACACATTTGCTTGTGTCAATGCTGTGTGCAACTTTTACCTGACCTTCGATGGCATTAACCGGACAGTTACGTGCACATAATGTACAACCTTTACATTTCGCAGGATCAATCTTATATGTAATAAGTTTCTTACATACGCCAGCCGGACATCTCTTGTTGACAACATGCTCAATATATTCGTCACGGAAGTAACGAAGTGTGGAAAGAACCGGGTTTGGAGCTGTCTGTCCCAAGCCACAGAGTGCGTTGTCTTTGATGTAGTAACACAGCTCTTCCATCTTGTCGATGTCCTCCAACGTTCCTCGTCCATCTGTAATCTTCTCTAATAACTCCAGCAGACGTTTCGTTCCGACACGACATGGCGTACATTTGCCACAGGACTCATCTACGGTAAACTGCAGGAAGAATTTTGCGATATCTACCATACAGGTATCTTCGTCCATAACAATCAGACCGCCAGATCCCATCATAGAACCAATGCTGATCAGGTTATCATAATCAATTGGAATATCAAAATGCTCTGCCGGGATACATCCGCCGGATGGTCCACCGGTCTGAGCTGCTTTAAATTTCTTACCATTTGGAATACCACCACCGATATCCTCGATAACGGTACGCAGAGTAGTTCCCATCGGAATTTCAACCAGACCTGTATTGTTGATTTTTCCACCAAGTGCAAATACTTTGGTTCCTTTGGATTTTTCTGTACCCATAGATGCAAACCACTTCGGTCCACGCAAAATGATCTGTGGGATATTTGCCCATGTTTCAACATTATTTAAGATGGTCGGACTCTGGAACAGACCTTTGACAGCCGGGAACGGCGGTCTTGGACGCGGCTCACCACGGTTTCCTTCAATGGAAGTCATCAAGGCCGTCTCCTCACCACAGACGAATGCACCGGCACCGAGACGCAGCTCGATATCAAAGTTGAATCCAGTGTCAAAAATATTTTTTCCAAGCAGACCATACTCTCTTGCCTGGTTAATTGCGATCTGCAGACGTTCTACCGCGATCGGGTACTCTGCACGTACATAAATATAACCCTGATCTGCACCGATAGCATAACCTGCAATGGCCATTGCCTCAAGTACAACATGCGGATCACCTTCCAGAACAGAACGATCCATAAATGCACCCGGATCACCCTCATCGGCATTACAACAAACGTATTTCTGTACATTTCCGCGGTTTCCGGAAGCAAATCTCCATTTCAGTCCGGTCGGGAATCCTGCGCCGCCACGGCCTCTTAAGCCACTGTCTAAAATGGTCTGGATAACATCATCCGGTGTCATTTCTGTCAGCACTTTTCCGAGAGCCTCATAACCACCGGTTCCGATATACTCATCAATACTTTCCGGATTGATCACACCACAGTTTCGCAGTGCGATTCTGTGCTGCTTTTTATAAAATGTTGTCTCATTTAAGGATTTGAGTCCTTCCGGTGTCTTCGCCTCATGATATACAAGACGTTCTACGATACGACCTTTTAACAGATGCTCGGAAACAATCTCCGCCACATCTTCCGGACGTACTTTTGAATAAAATACAGCCTCCGGATAAATGATCATTACCGGGCCTTCTGCACACAGACCGTGACATCCGGTTTTGACAACTGCTACTTCATTTTGTAATTTGTTTTTCTTTAATTCATCTTTTAAAGTCTGAATAATCTGCTGGCTTCCGGAAGAAGTACATCCGGTTCCTCCACAGACTAATACATGTGAACGATACATTCAGTTACACCCCCATTACATATTCTCAGCTACGTGAAGTAAATACTTATCAACTACCTGGCCTCTTACCAGATGCTGCTCCAAAATTTCTTTTGCTTTTTCTTCATTTACTTTCACATAAGTTACTTTTTCTTTGCCCGGCTCATATACTTCCACAATCGGCTCATACTGACATAAACCGATACAACCGGTCTGGGTGACGATCACATGCTCCAGCTTTCTGTCTTCTACTTCTTTTACAAGTGTATTTAAAACCGGACGCGCACCGCTGGCAATCCCGCAGGTAGCCATGCCGACAACCACGCGGGTGTCTTGTGCATGTTCTGACCGCATTCCGATCTGTCCTTGCATTTTTTCACGAATTGCTTTCAATTCTTCTAATGATTTCATATAGTCCCTCCTTCGAATTACCCGGGGTAATTCTGCATTCGATTAATATCCGATTCATTTTCTTCCAGATAGTCTCTGAGAAAAGATAATACTTCCGGTGTGTTCAATGGCACATCTCCGAGCATTTCCCGCATTTCTTTTGTATCCAGATGAAACTCTGCTGCGTTTACCTGATACTGATACCAAAAATCAATATCCGGATGCAGCATGATCAGAGAACACACTGTCTCATTCAGGTTTCCAAGTGGCATACAATCAATACTGTCTGTACAGAAAACTGCCTCAATCTGCGTTCCTTTTCCCGGTACAGAGGAAATAGAAAATGTTCCATCGGTACACTCTGCTTCCTGTTTGAAAAACGGAATGCCAAGTCCCACTTTTCGGGTCGTCCTTGTGGTATAAAAAGGATCTGTCACCCGTTTTACGGTTTCTGCATCCATTCCTTTTCCGTTGTCTGTGATCTGAACGGTCAGCCGATTCTGCTGCATGTTCACGCAGACCCTGATTTGAATCTCTGTCGCTTGCGCAGATACAGAATTCTCTGAGATATCCAGAATGTTTAATGAAATTTCCGGTAACATTACATATATTTTGCCAGAATGCCATCCAGCTCATCCGGAGTCAGACGACCATATACATCATCATTGATCATCATGACCGGTGCAAGACCACAGGCACCGATACAACGACAGGCATCCAGAGAGAATTTACCATCTGCGGTACACTCACCACCGGCAATTCCAAGGATTTCCGTAAGTTTGTTGTAAATATCACCTGAGCCTTTTACATAGCAGGCTGTTCCAAGACATACTGAAATTTTGTACTGTCCCTTCGGATATAAATTGAACTGAGAGTAAAATGTTGCAACTCCATAGATTTTTTCCATCGGCACATCCAATTCATCGGAAATCATCTTCTGAACTTCGTATGGAAGATAGCCGTAAATATCCTGCGCTTTCTGCATGATCGGCATCAGACAGCCTTGATCATCGCGCAACTCGTCGATGACTGCTCGCAGCATCGATTCCTGTTCCTGTGTTCCGTTAAACGGAACAGATTTTGTTTTTTCCAAAATTATCCCTCCTAATATCCAAATGTATTTTTTGCAATACATCTGCAAATTATAGTACCATCTCATTTCACAATAATCAACAAATTTTTTGCGTTAGTTTTGTATAATTTATTCACTTTTTATTTCAAAATTGTTCAAACTGCAATACATTATCAACTATGTTATAAAAATAACGATTCGTTTTTGTTGAAATATCACAAATTTCATGCTATACTAAATCAAAAAAATTGTGCATTTAAAAAAATACAAAACAGAAATTTTGGAGGCTATCATGACTATCTCACAAATCATTTTCCTGCTGGATGCCACTCCTCTGTCAGCTACCGTTGACATGGAGCACACGATTGAAACCGTCTGTGGTTCTGATATGATGAGTGATGTTCTGGCTTTTATCAAAAAAGATGCTTTACTGCTGACCGGGCTGAATAACCTTCAGGTCATTCGAACTGCTGAAATGTTGGATATTGTCTGTCTGGTGTTTGTCCGCGGCAAAATCCCACAGAAAGAAATGATCCGAAAAGCGGAAGAACTTGGCATAACTGTTCTGACCACAGAGCACACCATGTTTGATGCCTGTGGCATTCTTTATCATGCAGGGTTACGGGGAGGAAGTCGACACGATGCCTAGTATACATTACCAATACACTGTGGATGGGAAAGATTTTACGAGGGCCGGCGAAGCAAGCAGTTCCCTGAAGCAGACCCTAAAAATGATGAACCTGGATGCCGACGTCATCCGGCGCTGCGCCATTGCCATGTATGAGGGCGAGATCAATATGGTCATTCATGCTGACGGTGGTGTCATCGATGTAGATATCTATCCTGATCAGATTATCATGGAATTAAAAGACCACGGACCAGGAATTCCGGATGTGGAACTTGCCATGCAGGAAGGTTATTCTACCGCAAACGAAGATATTTTGAACCTTGGATTTGGTGCAGGAATGGGTCTTCCGAATATGAAACGTTCCTCGGATAAAATGAAAATTGACACTGAACCTGGTGTTGGAACCACTGTCACCATGACCATATATTTCAACATAAAATAATCTATAGGTAAAAGGAATGTCAGATCATGAATAAATTTTTTCACTCTGTATATCTGGACAGAGATAAATGTACCGGATGCATCACCTGTCTGAAACGGTGCCCCACACAGGCCATTCGTGTCAGAGACGGAAAAGCTCATATCATCAATGAATTCTGCATTGACTGTGGAGAATGTATCCGTCACTGCCCGCACCACGCAAAACATACCAAACGAGATTTCATACAGGTTTTGGATAATTACAAATATACCGTTGCTCTTCCGGCACCATCCCTGTACAGTCAGTTTAATAATATAAAGGATACCAACCTGATTTTAAATGCATTGATTTTATCCGGCTTTGATGATGTATTTGAAGTGAGTGCCGGTGCAGAAATCATTTCCGAACTTTCCCGGAATTATATCAGTGAACATCCGGAACTCTATCCACTGATCAGCACCGCCTGTCCTACGGTAGAACGTCTGATCCGTGTACGGTTTCCGGGACTGATTCCGCATCTTCTGCCGATTCTCCCCCCAATGGAAGCAGCCGCTGTCATTGCAAGGAAGCGAGCCGCAGAAAAAACCGGACTGCCTCCCTCTGATATTGGGATCATATTTATTTCTCCCTGCCCTTCCAAGATTACATTTATTCATGATCCACTGGGTATGAAAGAAAGTAATGTGGATGCAGTACTTGCCATCAAAGATATTTATCCATTGCTGCTGTCTCATATGAAAAAAGCTATACAGGAACCGTTTTCCTATACATTATCTGGCCGCATTGGAAAAGGATGGGCTATCAGCGGCGGTGAATCTTATGGAATCATTTCTGACCATTACCTGGCTGCTGATGGCATTGAAAATGTCATTCGGGTACTGGAAGATCTGGAGGACGAGAAATTTCTCCCGGGCCTGCAGTTTGTAGAATTAAATGCCTGCAGCGCCGGATGTGTGGGCGGCGTACTCACAGTAGAAAATCCATACATCGCCAAAGCAAAGGTAAAACAGTTTTCAAAATATGAACCCGTGCTTGGCATACACTGTGCAGATTTGCCTGAGAATACGCCAAAATCATTTGTCTGGACTGAACCAGTAGCTTATGAGCCGGTTTATACTCTGGGAGCAAATATCTTTGAAAGTATGGAAAAAATCATGGAAAGTCAGGAAATTTTAAAAGAACTTCCCGGTCTGGACTGCGGTTCCTGTGGTTCTCCAACCTGTAAAGCCCTGGCGGAGGATATCGTAAAAGGTGTGGATTCCGCAAAGCGGGAAGACTGCATCTACCTGATGCGGGAACAATGGAAAAAACACAACGAACAAAAGGAGGGAGAATCATGACGGTTAAAGAACTGTTAGAACAAAGCAATATAAACCTTGAAGTCATTCATATGGGTAATCCGGAGGCTGTGATCACGGAACCTTACTGCTGTGACCTGCTCAGCATTGCCATGGGAAATGCACCGGCATCCAGCGCATGGTGCACGGTTATGAGCAACATGAACACGCTGGCCGTAGCATCCCTGACAGAATGTGCCTGTGTCCTTCTCTGTCACAACGTCTCTGTAGATGAAAATATGAAATTAAAGGCAGTGAGTGAAAATATTAACGTGCTTCGTACCCCGGATTCCATTTTTACAACTGCTCTGGAGGTTTACAAAAAATTACATGAAAACACTGACCTATGATCTGCATCTCCACTCCTGCCTGTCCCCCTGCGGGGACAATGACATGACCCCAGCCATGATCGCAGGAATGGCAAAAGTCATCGGGCTGGATCTGATTGCACTGACGGATCATAATTCCTGCAAAAACTGCCCGGCGATTTCGCGGGCAGCTTCTGCCTATGGAATTTTATTTCTTCCTGGAATGGAACTGACCACTGCCGAAGAAGTGCATGTACTGTGCTATTTCCCGTCCATGGACACAGCAATGTCCTTTGATCACTGTGTATCTGATCACCTGCCTGCTATTCCAAATAAACCGGCAATTTTCGGTGATCAGCTGATCTGCGATGAGGAAGATCAGATACTCGGGCAGGAGGAACGGCTACTGATTTCCGCCACAGACATTCCTTTTGATGCAGTCTACGATCTCGTCTGCCAATATAACGGTATCATGGTTCCGGCGCATATCAATAAATCAAGCACCAGTCTGCTTGGCAACCTCGGATTCATCCCGGAAGGCAGCCGCTTTTCCTGCGCGGAAGTCAAAAACGATTCTGACTGGCCATTGCTCCAACAGCAATATCCTTACCTGACAGAGTGTAATCATCTGTGCAGTTCTGATGCACATAATCTGAATTCCATTCATGAACCGATTTATACCCTTGCCACTGCCGGGACGTCACTGCCGGATATTCTGTCGGCCATACAAAAAAAGCTGTAACAAAGGAAGAACAATATTTGATAACTATCATATTTTCCTTCGTTACAGCTTTTCTTTCACTGAAAGATAATTATTTCTCTTTTAGCGATTAAACTTTACTAAACGCTCTGTATTTGTTTTTCTATATTGATCATTCAGTAATTTTCTTACTTAATAATTACTTTTTTACCGTACTTCTCGCCCAGATTTTCCACAGAACCATCTGCATTCTGAATATCAATCTGGTTTAACTGACTGCGTAAATTTCTGCGAAAGGAAGCTACATACTCCTCGCGCAATACTGCCTGCTCTTTTTTTTCAGCTTCAGTCAGTCCTTCTGCTTTTGCTTTATGGTATAATTCATTAATTCTCTTTACTTTTTCATCTGTCATTGACATAATTTCTTTTCTCCTTTCGCTTTCTGCTGTATTTGTTCACTGATATTTTTCTTTTCCCGGATGTTTCTGTTATTTCAGCAAATTTTTACATTTTTTAGTTTGCCTGTAAATAAGAATGAATGTCAAAGGTTTCGTCGTTCTGTGCCCGGAATAAAGTACCTCTGAAATCACCGCTGAAAATCTGGTGAATGATTCCCACATCTTTTCCGTTGGCAATGATCATATCCGTACCGGATGCCGTTGCGATTCGTGCAGCTGTCAGCTTGGTTGCCATTCCACCGGTTCCCACATCACTTCCGGTAGACTGTTTTGCCATGGAATCATACTGCTCATTCATCTTTTCTACGCACTCAACCAATGTTGCTTCCGGATTTTTCCGCGGATCGTCGGTGTATAATCCGTCAATGTCAGACAACAAAATCAACAGATCTGCACCGACAAGTGAAGATACAATGGCGGAAAGGGTATCATTATCACCAAAATGCATCTCATAAGTAGATACGGTATCGTTTTCGTTGACAACCGGGATAATGCCAAGACGGAACATTTCTTCAAAGGTATTGTGTGCATTCTGTCGGGACTCATCCTCCAGAATTGTATCCTTTGTCATCAGAATCTGTCCAGCAGTCTGATTATACTCCGCAAACATTCTCTGATAAGTCATCATCAGACGTGCCTGGCCCACTGCCGCACAGGCCTGCTTTGTGGAAATATCCTGTGGACGGCTCTGCAGTCCAATAGCCTGACGTCCAACCGCGATTGCTCCGGAACTTACCAGACAAACATCCATGCCCTGATTCCTCAGATCACAGAGTTCCCGTACAAGTTTCTCAATTTTCATCAGATTCATGCTTCCCGTCTGCGGATGCTGCAGTGAAGAAGAACCGATTTTGACAACTACTCTTTTTTTATATTTAAAATAATCATTTACGTTCATCTGTACACTCCTTTTGTCATATCTTCGAAAAACAATGTCTGTTCTACGCGCAGATATCTTTGACACTCTTGTGTTCTATGATACATCGGTGAGGTGATTTCTGTCAATAAAAATACTGCCCTGAATTTTCAGGGCAGCACTTCTTCCTCTTTACTATTGTAATCATCAGATTGATTAAGCAGTAACTTTTCTGCCTGTGATGATCTTCTTCGGACATTTCTCAGCACACGCGCCGCATCCGGTACATTTTGTCTGGTCAATGTGTGCGATGTTGTTTTCAACTGTAACAGCGCCTGACTCACAGACTCTCTCACACATCTTACATCCGATACAACCAACTTTACAAGCAGTCATAACCTGTTTACCTTTATCCTGAGAACTACACTGTACTGCATGTTTTGCATCATACGGTACAAGCTCGATTAAGTTCTTCGGGCAGGCCTTGATACATTTACCACAGGCTTTACACTGCTCTTTATCAACAACAGCAACGCCATTTTTGATGTGGATTGCATCAAACGGACAAGCTTTGACACACTCACCAAATCCAAGACATCCAAAATTACATTTTTTCGGACCACCGTTTGGTACGAAAGCCATCATGGAGCAATCCTCTACTCCATAGTACTCGTAATCTGTATTTGCATTTTCACATGTTCC
>NZ_CAKRAS010000057.1 GCF_934295145.1 uncultured Eubacterium sp.
AGCCAACAGCTGGTTTTGCTGTTGGTGAGTTCGCGGAAGCGGTCGGAGATAAGCGGCGCAGCGCAGATAGAAAATCAATCGTGCCGGCATTGGAGTTTTGCTTCCAGCTTCTTTTTAAATTACCCTAAACAAGAATTTATGTCATGAGGTAGTTGCGCATGGTTTTTAAGGCCGATTTTTCAAGCCGGCTCACTTGCGCCTGGGAGATATGAATCTCATCTGCCACTTCCATCTGGGTTTTCCCTTCGAAAAACCGCAGCTGTATAATGTGATTTTCCCGGGTATTTAATCGTTTCATGGCATCGCCGAGAGACAGTTTTTCTACCCAGCGTTCCTCCCTGTTTTTCTTGTCACTAATTTGATCCATGACATACAGTGGTTCCCCACCATCGGTGTAAACTGGATCATACAAACTGACGGGAGTCTGAATTGCATCCAGCGCAAAGGTAATATCTTCTTTTGGTATTTGAATTTCCCTGGAAATTTCCTCCAGCGTGGGTTCGCAGTTATTGTTCCGTGTCATGAGTTCTCGGGCATGAATCGCCTTGTAAGCAGTGTCCCGCAGGGAGCGGCTGACTCTGACGCTGCTGTTGTCTCTAAGATAACGGCGGATTTCGCCAATGATCATCGGAACGGCATAAGTAGAAAATTTTACATCCAGTGTAGGATCAAAGTTATCGATGGATTTGATGAGTCCGATACATCCGATTTGAAAAAGGTCATCCACGTTTTCATTGGATGCCCAAAAGCGGCGAATCACACTTAACACCAGCCTTAGATTGCCGCGAATATAGGCCTCGCGGGCATCCAGATCGCCTTTTTTGATGCGGACAAATAGTTCTTTTTTTTCGGATTCCTTCAGGACTGGGAGTGAGGAAGTGTTGACACCGCAGATTTCGACTTTATATGATGACATAGTTTGCTGCCTCCGTTTTTTGCATGATGTATTAAGAAGCTTGCACAAAAACAGAAAATTTATTCTACAGCCGGAAAAAACCAGAGTGGATAAATTTGGGAAAAATACAACTTAATTTGACAAGAACATTAATTGGGAGAAAAAGTGGTTTACAATTATGGTTTAGAATTAAAATGTAAGCGTTGTTATAAAATGCGGCCGCAGTTATAAAATATAGTTCTGGTCGTTGCACTACATCAAAAATAATGTTAGAATAAAATCAATTGTCAATTAGAAAGATTGAAACCGGGAGGTACACATGAAAAAATTATTAGATAATATTACCGTTGAGGTAACAAAAGCTTTTGTGGAAGCCGGATACGAAGAAAAATTCGGCAAAGTTACATTGTCTAACAGACCGGATCTGTGTGAATTTCAGTGTAACGGAGCGATGGCTGCCGCAAAACAGTATAAAAAAGCACCATTTATGATTGCAGATGACGTGGCAGCACGTCTGCAGAATGTTGAGATGTTTGCATCTGTAGAGTCTGTAAAACCGGGATTCCTGAACTTGAAATTGTCTGAGGAATATCTGGCAGAGTACCTGCGTGAAATGCAGGCAGATGAGCGCTATGGCTGTGAGAAGACAGCAGAGCCAAAGACCATTATCGTAGATTACGGCGGAGCAAATGTGGCAAAACCACTGCATGTCGGACATCTTCGTTCCGCAGTTATCGGTGAGAGTGTAAAACGTATGAGCCGTTACATTGGTCACAATGTCATTGGTGATGTTCATCTTGGTGACTGGGGACTTCAGATGGGACTCATCATCACAGAACTTCATGAGCGTAAACCGGAGCTGGTTTATTTTGACGAGGCATACGAAGGAGAGTATCCTAAGGAAGCACCGTTTACCATTTCTGAGTTAGAGGAAATTTATCCAACTGCAAGTGGAAAATCAAAAGAAGATGCAGCTTATAAAGAAGCAGCAATGCAGGCTACTTTTGAACTTCAGAAAGGCAGAAGAGGTTATATTGCACTGTGGAAACACATTCTGTCTGTATCTATCGCGGATCTGAAGAAAAACTATGACAGCTTAAACGTTTCTTTCGACCTCTGGAAAGGCGAGTCCGATGCAGATCCGTACATTGCACCGATGGCTGAGCAGATGAAGAAAGATGGTTTTGCATATATGAGCGAAGGTGCGCTGGTTGTTGACGTCAGTGAGGAGAACGATGCAAAAGAGATTCCACCATGTATGATCTTAAAATCAGATGGAGCATCTTTATATACAACTACAGATCTTGCAACTATCGTATGGCGTATGAAAGACTATCATCCGGATCAGATGGTATATCTGGCAGACAAACGTCAGGAACTTCATTTTGTACAGGTATTCCGTTGTGCAAAGAAAACAGGTCTGGTAGATGACAGCACAGAGCTGAAATTCATCGGTTTTGGTACAATGAACGGCAAAGACGGTAAACCGTTCAAGACCCGAGAGGGTGGCGTTATGCGTCTGGAGAAACTGGTTGGAGATATCCAGAACGAGATGTATCAGAAAATTGCTGAGAACAATACCATGGAAAAAGAAGAAGCAGAAAAAACTGCAAAACAGGTTGCGTTATCTGCTATCAAATATGGAGATCTGTCTAATCAGGCTTCCAAAGATTATATCTTTGATATTGACCGCTTTATCTCTTTTGAGGGAAATACAGGTCCATACATTCTGTATACTATCGTGCGTATCAAATCTATTTTGAAAAAATATGCAGAGAGCGGAAAATCAGCAGCAGATTACACCATTCAGGCAGCACATTCTGCAAGTGAGAAGAATCTGATGCTGGAGCTGGCACGTTTCAATGAAGTAATGACAAATGCAGCAGAAGAACTTGCACCACACAAGATCTGCGCATACATTTACGGACTGGCTAATGCTTTAAATCATTTTTATCATGAGACAAAAATCATGGTAGAAGAAGATGTGGCTGTACAGGCTGGTTACATCCGTTTGTTAGAGCTGACCAGAGACGTCCTTGAGACATGTATCGATGTACTTGGATTCGATGCACCGGAGAAAATGTAAGATAATAATGGATGCAAGAGAGTTCAGAGGGAGATTGTTTACCTTTGGCGAACGGTGAAATTATTGAGTGATGAAATCACGATAAATATAGAAAACCCATTCACATCTTTATCATATTTATGTGGTAAATGATATGGATGGGTTTTTGTTTGCGTTAAATTAATTATTTTGTAAATATGGTTGGCACGTTAATATCCCAGTTCTTCTCCAACCAGGATCAGCTTAATACGTCCTTTAATAGCACTTCTACGTGTGATAACCGTATGACTGCAGATGCATCCTTCGGCAAAGCAGTCATGGCAGCTTCCAGTCAGGGCACACGGTGTGTTTCGATCCAGTCGGATGGCATTTGGTGGAGAAGCGATATTTTTCACTCTGGATTCGGCTTCTTCCAGTGTGGCAGCAACTTTATTCATGCCGGCGATAATAATTACGTTCTCTGGACCGTAGATCAAAGCAGCTACACGGTTTCCAGTGCCATCTGTGTTAACTAACTGGCCGTCTAATGTGATGGCATTTGTGCTCATAAAATAGTAGTCGCAGGATAAGGCCTTATGATAAATCTTTTTAATTTCCTCCTGAGAACAGGCTTTGGATCGATCCAGCAATGTGATATCGTCTTTTTTTTGCAGAGCATCCATCAGACCACATTCATTCATGGTCATGGAACCGCCGAAAGATACGCTGGAACCCGGTGTTACATAAGAAAGAGCCTTTTTGACTGCTTCTTCACTGGTTTCACAGTAACATCCTTCGTAACCGCGGCGTTCGATATTTTTCAAAATCGTTTCTGCGGCAACTTTATAATACTTCTGTTTTGGTGTCATAAAATAACCTCCTTGCTGAAATGCTGCGATAACCTGCAGTGCAAAAAAGAAGAACACTGCGGAATCTTTACAGTATTACAATGTGTATAAAAATATAGTGAACCAATCGGGAGAAAAAGTCAAGAGATGTGGGAATCAATAGAAAAGCAAAACCTATTACGAAAAAAGTCGGGTAATGTGAATGCCCGCTTTACATCGGATATATGATGGTGTAATAGGAACACTGGAGAGGGTGAACATCATTGGTTTGACTTTTTTTGTCTGGGTGTAGTATATTAGACTACGGTTCATTCAGTGCGTGTATTCAACGATCAATTATGATTACAGGAAGAATGGACAGTATTATTTACTTAATTTTATGTCAGACACAATAAGGGGAAACAAAACATGAGGAAAAATTTAAAGAAGCTATTCTCATATTACAAGCCATATATGGGAATTTTTGTTGCAGATATGTTTTTTGCATTTGGTGCAGCGGCGGTATCACTGGTGATTCCGTTAGTTGTGCGTTATATCACATCTGAGGTAGTTCACTGGGAAAGCAGTCAGGCACTGCATATGATTTTACGTCTGGGTGTGATCATGCTGATTCTGATCGCTGTTCAGTGTTACTGTAACTATTTTATAGCGAATTACGGGCATGTCATGGGCGCGAAGATCGAGTATGACATGCGTGCGGAGATTTTTTCACACTATCAGAAACTGTCCTTCCGTTTCTATGATGATCAGAAAGTCGGCCAGTTAATGTCCCGCATTACATCGGACCTGTTTGATATTACAGAACTATTGCACCATGGACCGGAAAATGTCGTGATTTCGCTGATTCGTATTATCGGTGCTTTCATTATTATGGTGAATATCAGTCCGCGGCTGACAGTGGCAGCATTCGCTTTGGTGCCGTTTATGATGGTGTACGCTTATGTGTTTAACAAAAAAATGAAGCGTGCCTTTCGTATGAACCGTGTGAAAATTGCAGATATTAACAGTCAGATCGAGGATAATCTGTCCGGAATCCGAGTGGTTAAATCTTTTGCCAACGAAGAAATTGAAAATAAAAAGTTCAAAAAGGGCAATGACGGATTTCTGGATGCAAAGAAAAACAGTTATCGATATATGGGTGGATACAATGCCGGTCTGACTGCTTTTACAACAGCAATTACCGTCGTAGTTATGCTGTCCGGTGGAGTGATGATCGCCCGTGGAAAAGGAAATATTACGGATTTGATCACATTTTTATTGTATATTAATGTCTTTACCGAGCCAATAAAAACGCTGATTGATTTTACGGAACAGTTCCAGAATGGTTATTCCGGATTTGAGCGTTTTATGGAGATGATTTCTGTGGTGCCTGATATCAAAGATGCGCCGGATGCGCAGCCGATGCAGGAAGTGAAAGGCGAAATCTGTTTTGAAAATGTGTCTTTCCATTATGCGGATAGCGATCAGATGGTGCTGAATCATGTAAATCTGGAAGTCCCGGCGGGAGAGTATGTGGCGCTGGTTGGAAGTTCCGGTGCAGGAAAAAGTACCCTGTGCAGCCTGATTCCACGATTTTATGACGTGACGGGTGGTACGATCCGAGTGGATGGTCAGGATCTCCGTAAGATCAAATTGTCGGATCTGCGCAACCATATCGGAATCGTGCAGCAGGATGTGTATCTGTTCGCGGGAACGATTCTGGAAAATATTCGTTACGGAAAACCGGATGCAAGCAGGGAAGAAGTAATCAAAGCAGCAAAAGAAGCCAATGCCCATGAATTTATCATGAGTTTCCCGGATGGATATGATACGGATATCGGACAGCGTGGTGTGAAATTATCCGGTGGACAAAAGCAGCGTCTTTCTATTGCCCGGGTATTTTTGAAAAATCCGCCAATTCTGATTTTTGACGAAGCAACGTCCGCCTTAGATAATGAAAGTGAAAAAGTAGTACAGGAATCTCTGGAAATTCTTGCAAAAGGACGTACTACTTTTGTGATTGCACATCGCCTGTCTACCATTCGTAATGCCGAACGCATTCTGGTGCTGACGGAAAATGGCATCGAGGAGAGTGGTACGCATGAGGAACTTGTAGCAAAAGGCGGTATTTATCAGAAATTATGTGAGATGGCAAACTTGTAACTGTTGAGAGCCAAGAAGTAGCCCTCGCTAAAGTGCGGTTAGTCGATATGGCTCTGAATAGTTACTGTAAAAAATATACAAAGTCTGGAAAGGAAGAAGTTATTATATATGAGCAGACTGGAAGTAAAAAAAGTACAACTGTCCGATAAAACATGGATGGATGCCTACCTGGATGCAAAACAGGACAAAGGCTGTGACATGTGTTTTGCAAACATCTATCTCTGGGGAAGAAAATATAGAACAGGTTACGCAATGGTTAATGATTGTTTGATTTTTGCGGATCTGACGGATTTTAACAGTGTATCCATGCCGCTTGGTGAACCAGAAAAGGTAAAACAGGCGATTCTGACGCTGGAGGAGTATTTTGCAGAGGATGGTAAACCTTTTGCACTGCATCTGACGACGCCGAAGGATGTGGAACAGTTAGAGGAATGGTTTCCGGGAAAATATCAGGTGGAGTACGAGCGCGACCTGGCGGATTATGTGTATGAGCGGGAAAAACTTGTGGCATTATCCGGAAAGAAATATCATGGCAAAAAGAACCATGTGAATAAATTTAAAAATCTGTATCCGAACTGGGTATATGAGCTGATCACGGATGAAAATGTGGAAGATTGCTTCCAGATGGGACTGGAATGGCGCAGAATCAACGACTGTGAAGATGATGAGGAAAAACTGGACGAGCTGTGCGTGACGTTCAATGCGTTGCGTCTGATGAAAGAACTTCAGCTGACCGGGGGCCTGCTGCGGTTGGAGCCGGAAGGTGATGTGGTGGCTTTTGCAATTGGCGAAGAATTAAATAAAGATATGTATGTGGTGCATATTGAAAAAGCTTTTGCGGATGTGCCAGGGGCTTATCCGATGATCAATCAGCAGTTTGCAGAGCACGCGGCAGAGGGGTATCTGTATGTCAACCGTGAGGATGACAGCGGCGTGGAAGGTTTGCGCAGGGCAAAAGAGACCTATCATCCTGCATTTATGGGACTGAAGGGTTATGTGACACACCTTGACAATTCCTGATTTCAGACTTAAAATAATCTGTTAAAGGGTGGAAAAATATAAGTTAAGAAAGGATGATATACAATGACAAAGATAGACATTATTTCCGGATTCCTCGGAGCTGGAAAAACAACTTTTATTAAAAAAATGCTGGAAGAAGTTTTCTCGGGTGAGAAAGTTGTTCTGGTAGAGAATGAATACGGCGAAGTTGGTATTGACGGCGGATTCTTAAAAGATTCCGGTATCGAGATCAAAGAGCTGAATTCCGGCTGTATCTGCTGCTCTCTGGTTGGTGATTTTAACCGCAGCTTAAATGAAGTGATCGAGACTTATCATCCGGATCGTATCCTCATCGAGCCGTCCGGAGTTGGCAAACTTTCTGATGTTATGTCTTCTGTAAAAGACATGGAGAAAGATCATGATGTAAAATTAAATGCGCTGGTAACAGTTGCAAACGCAATGAAAGCAACCAAACAGATGAAAGCTTTTGGTGAGTTCTTCAACAATCAGATTGAAAATGCAACAACCGTTGTTTTAAGCAGAACCCAGAATATGAAAGAGGAGAAACTGGAGCTTTGTGTAAAAGAAATTCAGGAATTAAATCCGAAGGCGGCAATCATTACAACTCCTTGGGATTCTATTTCCGGAGAGCAGATTCTGAAAGTAATCGAGCAGCAGGATTCTCTGATGCAGGAAATGATGAAAGAGTACGAAGAGCACCATCATGATCACGATCACGAGCATCACCACGATCATGAGCACCATCACGATCACAATCACGAGCATGATCACGATCATGAACATCATGATCACGACCACGGCGAGGGATGCACCTGTGGATGCCATGACCACGAGCATCACCACCATGACCATGACGCGGATGAAGTATTTATCAGCTGGGGCAAAGAGACTCCTCATAAATATACAAAAGAGAAGATCGAGTCTATCTTGAAGATATTCTGCGATACTGAAGATTACGGCACAATTTTACGTGCAAAAGGAATGGTTCCGGCAGAAGACGGCACATGGATTTATTTTGATATGGTTCCGGGCGAGTACGAGCTGCGTGACGGTGAGCCGGATTATACCGGACGTCTCTGTGTCATCGGTACAGATATCGACGAACATAAATTAGAAGAACTGTTTGAACTGAACTAAAAATAATATAGAAAAGAGAGAAACAAAAAATCATGGATATACCAGTATATTTATTTACCGGTTTTATGGACAGTGGAAAAACGTCCCTGATCACTCAGACGCTTCAGGAGAATGATTTTGGAATCGGCTCCCGCAGCCTGATCATTGCCTGCGAAGACGGTGATGAAGAATACGATGAAGAAGCACTGGCAAAGGACAAAATTACCGTTGTGGCTGTGGATTCCGAAGAAGAATTTACAGAGGAATATCTGAAAGACTGTGACGATACCATCAAACCGGATCAGGTATTTATCGAGTATAACGGTACCTGGGAAGCGGCTAAGATCCTGGAAATGAAACTGCCGAAAGGATGGGAGATCGTGCAGTCTCTGGCAACGGTAGATGCTTCAACATTTGAACTGTATCTGACCAACATGCGTGCCATGATGATGGAGCAGGTGTTCAATACCGATGTGGTTATTTTTAACCGCTGCACCGATGACACACCGAAAGCAAAATTCCGCAGAACCATCAAAGCTGTAAACCGTCGTGCACAGATTGTATACGAGCGCGAGGATGGAACCATTGATGAGAGCAATGCGGATGAACTTCCATATGATCTGAATCAGGATGTGATCGAGATCACTGATGCAGATTATGGCATTTTTTATCTGGATGTACAGGATAATCCGCAGAAATACGAAGGCAAGACCATTCGTTTTCTGGGACTTGTATACAGACCGGATAAATTCGGCAAAAAACCGATGATGGTACCGGGACGTTTTGCCATGACCTGCTGTGCAGAGGATATTCAGTTTATCGGCCTGAAATGCAAGTATGACAAAGCAATGGAAATTCCACATAAATCCTGGATTTATATAACGGCAGAGATCCACAATGAGTTTGCCAAGGAATACCGTGGAAAAGGTCCGGTTCTGTATGCAAAAGAAGTTGTAAAAGCAGAAGAACCGGAAGACAGTCTTGTATACTTCTCCTAAAAAGTGAGAAAAATGAGAAAACTGATTGACAAAACTTCAAGAATGTAATAGACTAAAGTACATATAAGAAAACATGTTGAAACCGTTGAGAAAGAGTAGTAGGCTGGAGACAATGATGTCGAACCGATTTTCAGAGAGCTGCCGTTGGTGTGAGTGCAGTATGAGGAGAAAGCTGAATGGACTTTTGAGGGCTATCTGAAATGGATTTGAGAGTAGGGTATGCCGGGAGCCGAACCCGTTATCCAGTCGGTATGTATGAATACGTACATAATCAGAGTGGGCGTCACGCCAATTTGAGTGGTACCGCGATAATAAATCAGTTTATTACCGTCTCAGGATAAGTTTATCCTGGGACGGTTTTTGCTATATTCAGAGCAAAGCATAATTAACCGAACTGTTTTTGTGAGGGATACTTCTTGACCAGAGTTCAAGAAGGACATGTGAGCTCGGCGAAAAGCTACATCGAGATGGCTGGCTCTGAATAAGTATAATTAAATTAAGAGGAGAGTAAAAAGATGAAAAAGAGATTTTTAGCAATGGCACTTGGATGCGCAATGGCAGTAACTGTTCTGGCAGGCTGTGGTGGTCAGTCAAACGATCAGAAGGATGCAGGAAATACTACTTCTGCAGCAGAAGAAACAGCAGATGGCAAAGTTTATCAGGTTGGAATCGTTCAGTATGTTGATGATGCTTCCTTAAACCAGATCGTTAAAGCCGTAAAAGAAGAACTGGATGCAAAAGGAAAAGAACTTGGTGTAACATTTGATTATGCAGATCACACATATAATGGTCAGGCAGATGCAACGGTTATGAACCAGATTGCAAGTGACCTGATCAACGATAACGTAGATGCAATCGTTCCGGTTGCAACACCGGTAGCAATGGTTATGCAGGCAGCAACAGAAGAAACACAGACACCGGTTGTATTTTCCGCAGTATCTGATCCGGTTATCACAGGTCTGGTAGAGAGCATGGATAAACCGGGCAGCAACATCACAGGTACATCTGATATGCTGGATACAGAGGCTATCATGAACCTGATGCTGGCAGCGCAGCCGGATATCAAAAAAGTAGGTCTGTTATATGACAAAGGTCAGGATTCCTCTACACAGCCGATTGCAGATGCAAAAGCTTTCCTGGATGCAAAAGGGATTGAGTATGTGGAAAAAACAGGTACAACAAACGATGAGATATCTCTCGGTGCAGATGCTTTGATCGCAGCAGGATGTGAGGCAGTATTTACACCAACTGACAATACCGTTATGACAGCAGAACTTGCAATTTTTGAAAAATTCCAGGATGCGAAAGTTCCACAGTACTGTGGTGCCGACTCCTTTGCGTTAAACGGTGCGTTCTGCGGATACGGTGTAAATTATGAAGAACTTGGAAAAGCAACAGCAGACATGGTAGTAGATATTCTGGTAAACGGTGCTGATCCGGCAACAACTCCGGTGCAGACTATGAACAATGGTATTGCAACGATCAATACAGACACAGCTGCAAAGCTTGGTCTGGATTATAGCATGTTTGCTGATATGTGTGAGCAGGTAAAAGAAACAACAACTGCTCAGGAATTTGAATAAATCAAAACAATCAGGAGTATAAATCATTATGTTGTCATCAATTTTTACAGTTTCTCTGGCACAGAGTGCCATTGAGCTGGGATGTATCTACGCGCTGGTTGCGCTTGCACTGTTTGTATCATTTTCAATTTTAAATATTGCAGATCTGTCTACGGACGGCTGCTTTACACTGGGCTGTGCTGTGTGTGCCATGGTAACCCTGCAGGGGCATCCGTTCCTCGGATTGCTGGCAGCCATGGGAGCCGGTGTCATATCCGGATTTGTAACCGCATTTCTTCAGACCAGACTGGGCGTTGAGTCCATTCTGGCCGGTATTATTGTAAATACCGGTCTATACACTATCAATATTGCGGTTATGGGATTTTCTTCCACCATCAATCTGTTTGCCAATGATACGATTTTTACACTGGCAAAAGAAAAAATCGGTGGAAACTGGTATGAGATCATTGCGATTCTGATCGTAATAGTGATTGTGGCAGCAATCCTGATCTGGTTTCTGGGAACACGTCTGGGATTGTCCATCCGTGCAACCGGAGATAATCCGTTTATGGTGCGTGCTTCCTCCATCAGTCCGGTATTCACAATTACTGTTGGACTGTGTGTGGCAAACGCTATGACCGGACTTTCCGGAGGACTGCTGGCTCAGTATCAGAGATCCTGTGATATCAATATCGGAACCGGTCAGGTAACCATCGCGCTGGCCAGCCTGATCATTGGTGAGACACTGGTCGGAAAAGGACATGTGGCAAAACGTGTATTCGGCGTTGTCCTCGGAAGCTGTCTGTACCGTTTTATTGTGGCTATCGCACTTCGCTTCAATGTGCCGGCAGAATGCCTGAAACTGGTATCATCCATTATCGTAGCAGTGGCAATTTCTCTGCCGTATCTGAAACAGAAAGCCGCGTTTGCAAAAACAAAACGCGTGGCTATCGCAAAAAGAAAACGGGGAGGTAGTCTGTAATGCTCCAGTTAATTGATATATCAAAAACATTTAATCCGGGAACGGTAAATGAGAAAATAGCATTATCCCATCTGAATCTTCAACTGGAAGATGGTGATTTTGCTACCATCATCGGAAGCAATGGTGCCGGAAAATCAACCATGTTTAATGCAATCTGTGGAACATTTTTCGTGGACGAGGGTGCTGTAATCCTGGATGGCAAAGATATTACATATGAAAAAGAATATAAGAGAAGCAAATACATCGGACATCTGTTTCAGGATCCGATGAAGGGCACAGCTCCGAATATGAGCATTGAGGAAAATCTGGCACTGGCTTACCTGAGAGCTTCCTCTGCAAAGGGAAAGTTTTTCAGCAGAATTTCCCAGAAGGAAAAACAGATGTTCCGCGAGAAGCTTGCTTTGTTGGATATGGGACTGGAAGACCGTATGAAAAATCCTGTGGGGCTGCTTTCAGGTGGACAGCGACAGGCGCTGACGCTTCTGATGGCAACCGTGGTGACTCCAAAAATTTTACTTCTGGATGAACATACAGCAGCACTGGACCCGGCGACAGCAGAGAAAGTACTGAATCTGACGAAACGGATCGTGGCAGAAAATAAGATCACCTGTCTGATGATTACCCATAATATGCAGTCGGCACTGGAACTTGGCAACCGTACGCTGATGATGAATTCCGGTGAGATCGTACTGGATGTAAAAGAAGAAGAGCGCAAAGGACTGACGGTTGCAGATCTTCTGGAAAAATTCAAAGAAGGCGTAGGAGCGCAGTTAGACAACGACCGTATTTTGTTATCTTAATGATATGCAGAAGAATTATAGAAAAGAGATTTAGAAACAGTTATTGCTGAAATGACAGTACAGGGAAGTTATTGAATATTTAAAACAGCATAATGATAGAAAAAAGAACCCGGATCCATGTGATTCGGGTTCTTGTCATATTCAATTGTTTTAATCAGATTGAACGAAATTATTTAGCAGCTTCCGGTAAAAGGATTACTAACATCTGAGCTGTTGTTGTTCCGATATTTGTAACGCTCTTTTTGGAGTGCGGAGCGATATGTACGCTGTCACCTGCTTCCAGAACTGTCTCAACACCGTCATCGCCTTTGAATAACATTGTACCCTCAACGATGTAGTAGATGGACTCCATAGCGTTGTCAGCAAACTCTGTGCCGCCGCCGCTTGGAAGGAAATGAGAAAGACCATTGATCAGTCTTCCGCCATCGATGTCCTGCGGATCATGAAGTCTGCATAATTTGCACTCTTTGTGTCCCGGTGCCTCGTAAGTATAATAAGCGTCTTTTTTAGTGATTTTGTAGCCAGCCATAGTATAAGACCTTCCTTTCTTTTCTGACATTTTTTACAAACATCAGTATACAACCTTACTAAGGAAAAATCAACAATTTCACAAGAAAAAATCAAAAAACTGTTGGTGATAATGTACAAAATGGAAACTGAATTACCATACAGTAACTTGATTACATTATTGTATGTATTGCATAAAAAACCGACTTGAACTATACTGAAGCTGATGAAAATGACGAAAGGCGAAAAACGTCAGATTCATTGAAAAGTATTTAATTTCAGATGCCGTTGTTACGGCGCTTGAAATGAAGAATAAACCAAAAAGCAAATTTAAGGAGGATTTTGGGAAATGGTAAGTTTAAAAAAAGACTTTGTCGACAACATGTTTTCTGTAGAAGGTAAAGTTGCATTAGTAACAGGTGCAACTGGTGCATTAGGAAAAGTTCTTGCTAAAGCATACGGCTATGCAGGAGCAAAAGTTATGATGACCGGACGTAATGCAGCAAAATTACAGGACCTTGAGGCTGAGTTTAAAGCAGAGGATATCGAGTGCGCATATTATGCAGCAGATCCTGCAAAAGAGGATGATGTTGCTGACTTAATGAAAGCTACTGTTGAGAAATATGGCGAAATCAATATTCTTGCTGTTTGCCACGGATTCAACAAACCTCAGAATATTTTAGAGCAGTCCGTAGCTGACTGGCAGTACATCATGGATGCTGACTGCAAATCTGTATACGTTGTATGCAAATATGTTGCAGAGCAGATGGTTGCTCAGGGTAAAGGCGGTAAGATCGTAGTTGTTACATCTCAGCGTTCCAAACGTGGTATGGCTGGATACACAGGATACTGTACATCCAAAGGTGGTGCAGACCTTATGGTTTCTTCCATGGCTTGTGACCTCTCCGCTAAATATGGCATCAATGTAAACTCTCTTTGCCCGACTGTATTCCGTAGCGAGTTAACAGAGTGGATGTTTGATCCGGAATCAGCAGTTTACCAGAACTTCATGAAACGTGAGCCAATCGGACGTCTGGCTGAGCCGGAAGATTTCGTTGGATATGCTATCTTCCTTTCATCCGATGCTTCCAACTACATCACAGGCGCTAACTGCGACTGCAGCGGTGGTTACTTAACCTGCTAATCATTATCTTCTGATAATGAACAAAGGTCATGTAATGTGGCGTTGAAAACCATAATTGCAGACTTATTACAAAAATTATAAGGAGTCCCGATAATTATCGGGACTCTGGTGAATGATTAATAAGACGGAGATGCAAAAAAATGAGTAAAATTAAGAATTTCTTAGTATGCGGCGGCGGAATGATGGGAAGCGCTATCGCACAGATCCTTGCAGGACTTGATGATGCAAAGGTTACTGTATATGATGTGTTCCCAGTAGACGTAGAAGCAAAAGTTCGCAACAATATGAAACTTCTTGTTGAAAAAGAAATCGTAACAGAGGCAGATGTAGACAAGATCGTTTCCAAGATCAGCTTTACACAGGATATGAACAATGAAGGCGTTAAAAATGCAGAGATGGTTGTTGAGTGTGTATTAGAAGAGATGGAGATGAAACAGAATCTGTTCGCTCAGTTAGAGGATTATGTATCAGATGACTGTATCTTCTGTACAAATACATCCGTTATGAGCCCGACAGAGATTTCTGCTAAATGTAAGCATCGTGAGAGACTTTGCGGTACACATTTCTGGAATCCGGCATTCCTTATTCCGTTAGTAGAGGTTGTTAAGACAGACGCTACTACAGATGAGGTTGCACAGACTGTTATCGATGTTCTGACAGAAGCTGGTAAAAAACCGGTTCTTTGTAAAAAAGATGTTCCGGGATTCATCGCAAACAGAATGCAGCATGCATTATGGCGTGAAGCAATTTCTATTGTTGAACGTGGTATTGCTGATGCAAAAACTGTTGATGACGCATGCAAATACAGCTTTGGTCTGAGACTTCCTTACTTACCACCATTAGTAAATTCTGATATGGTAAGTACTCAGCTTACATCCAATATTCATAACTATGTATTAAAAGATCTGGAAGACAGACATGATGCTTCTCCATTACTGAAACAGATGCTTGATGAAGGCAAAAATGGTTTCCGTGCAGAGAAAGTAGACGGAGTTCATGAAGGTTTCATGAAATACACAGATGAAGAAATCGCTGAGATCAACGGCGGTCTGAATGAATATCTGATCAAAATGCTTTACAATAAATAAGCGCATGAAAAACGCTTGTTTATGTATATATTAATTATTAAACATTATTTTTTATAATCTAGGAGGATAATAAAATGGGAAAAGTTGTTGTAGATTTAGCTCATCCGTTTAGTGCAGAGATCCCGCGTTGGCCATACTTTGACAAACCAGAAATCGTTGGCGCACATTCTATGGCAAAAGGTGGCGTTTTAACACAGAGAATTACATGTACAATGCATACAGGTACTCACTGTGATGCACCGCGTCACGTTATGGAGTATGAGTTCGATGGCAGACGTGCTCGTTATACACATGAGATGCCGGCTGATGCTTATGCTGGAGAGGCTATCGTATTCAAAATCGATATCGAGCCTTGGGGACTGATCACAGACAAACATCTTGATGCATGTATGAAAGAGTACGGTCTTAAAGATGGTGATCTGAAAGGAAAAATCCTTTGCCTTAACTCCGGAATGCATCGTTACTTCGATGATTCCAAAGCTTACTATCATTATGCAGCAGGTACAGGTATCGATGCTGGTAAATGGTTTGTAAAACAGGGCGTTAAATGTGTAGCTATGGACGGACAGGCTCTGGATCATCCGCTTCACACAGCTATGGGTAACAACGGTATGACAAGAATGAACCTTCTTGGTGCTACAGGTAAGACAATCGTTGAAGAGTACAAAGAGCTCTTTGGTGAGGAAGCTTACGCTGAGTTCGATAAATTCGAGTACATCCGTCTCCATGGACAGGAAGCATACGATGAGAAATTTGGCGAGTTAGAGAACCTTGGTGTATGGGGAACTTGGGAGCCATGTCATAAAGAGATGCTTGGTCATGGTATCGTAGGTGTTGAGAACCTTGGTGGTGATCTTGATAAGATCATTCCTGGTAAATGGTTCGATTTCCACTGCTACCCAATCAGATGGTACATGGGTGATGGTTCTATGGCTCATCCGGTTGCTTATGTTGACGAAGAGAACATTGATCCGACTGTTCCGGAAAGAAAATACAAATATTGCGGAACTGGTTACGGTGATGCTGAAGAGTACGGACTTAGCTGCCTTGACTACATTCAGAGACTGTTCAACCGCAACAAATAATTTGCTTTAAACAATATAATCCAGACGGGAGTTATCTCGTCTGGATTTTATGGGAATATAGGAGGACACTTAAAATGGATAACAAAGCATTAAAAAATAAAGTTATTATCACAGCTGCTGTAACAGGCGCATGGCCAAAAAAAGAGAACAATCCGAACGTACCGATGACTCCGCAGGAGATCGCTGATGACGTATACGCATGCTGGAAAGCAGGCGCTGCAGTTGCTCATCTTCATATGAGAGATGATGAAGGTAACGGAACAATGGATACAGCTAAATTTGAAGAAACTGTAAACCTGATCCACACAAAATATCCGGATTGCGATATCGTATTAAACCTTACAACATCCGGAGATATCCACGCTGATGATGAGATCCGTGTTGCTCACGTTAAAAAATTAAAACCAGAGATGGCTTCTTATGACTGCGGTTCTATGAACTGGTTAAACAGCGGATTATTCTTAAATACACCAAAATTCTTAACAGATTGTGGTCTGTTATTCCAGGAGTTAGGTGTTAAACCGGAAATCGAGGCTTTTGATCCTGGTATGATCGGAAACGCTGCTTACTACATCAAAAAAGGCGTTCTGAAAACACCTGTACACTTCCAGTTCTGTATGGGATGTGCAAACGGTATCGCTGGTTCTATGAAGAACCTGATCTTCATGAAAGAGACAGCTGATGAGTTAGTAGGAAAAGGAAACTACACATGGTCCTGCTTCGGTGTTGGACACAGCGCTATGGAAATGCTTTACGGTGCAGTAGCACTTGGCGGAAATATCCGTGTAGGTATGGAAGATAACGTTATGTACGCAAAAGGACAGCTTGCAGAGAGCAACGTTCAGTTCATCGAGAGAGCTGTTCGTGTTATCAAAGAGTATGGCAAAGAAGTTGCTACACCGGATGAGGCACGTCAGATCCTTGGTTTAGCTAAATAAGGAGACTTTTTCTTATGACCTGGGGAGCTTTATATATGTATTATCACTGCCCGAAATGCGGCATGAAATTCGAGTATGCTTTGGATGTTATGACAGAGTTCGGCGATGAATTTGGTTTCTGCCCGGAGTGTCATGTCATGGGTGTCTATGAAAAAGAGGGTGCCCGTCAGGTAGATGATAACGAATACTTTGAAGTAGAGTAGGAGAGAAACACGATTGAAATCGAAAAGATTTTGGTCGTGTTTCTTTTTTTGTGCCATAAATAGTTTGCATTGTATACATTTTTGTGTCATAATATCTTATATATTTGACATCGTGCAAAATGTGAAATATGCAATGCGTAGAAAAGCATAAAGACAGGAGTAGAAGAAAAGAATGGCAGTGATTAAAAGGGTATCCCTGGTCGATCAGGTGTATGAAAAGTTGCGGGAGAGAATCGTTCAGTTGAAAATACCATTTGGAAGCAAACTGAATGTAAGTAAATTACAGGAGGAGTACGGTGTTAGTTCCACACCGGTGCGAGAGGCACTGAACCGTCTGTTAAACGAAGGATTAATTGAATTTGAAAATAACGTAGGTGCGAGAGTCATTGATATCACAGAGAAAGATGTTCGTGAGATTCAGGAGATTTCGTTTTCATATCAGATGGTAGCGGCACGTAATGCACTTCGTAACGGGAATGCAGCACAGATGGCAGCGGAGATTGAAAAATACATTGAAGAATATCGTTCTTCCAATGGCGTTATTGAAAGCTGCAGATGTATCCGTAATATTATGGATGTATTTTATAAAAATTCCAACAATGATATGTTGATGACAAAAGTAACTTCTATGACAGGTATGGATGAGATCCTGCATGCATTATTTGCAATGCCGCGTGAAAAAGGTGGCAGCGGCGGACAGTACCATTCTGGTATCACATATTTTGAGCAGATTCATGATGCGGTTGCAAACAAAGATTTTGCAAAAATCTGCGATGGTCTGGAAGCACACCAGTTATGGTCCAGAGATTATATTTTGAAAAACCTTGAGACGGTGAAAAACAGATTTTAATATTTTAGTTGTGCAAAGAAGTGAAGAACAAGCTGAAGCAGAAAGTCCAATGTAGACACGGACAATTTTCTGTGACTGCTGCGCCGCTTATCTCCGCCCGCTCCCGCGAACTCGCTCACAAAAACAGTTCGCTCAGACACACTCCAGCGGACGGGCTAGCCTTGCAGTCACGACGAAAATTGCCTTACCGTCTTACATTGGATTTTCTGCTTTCAGTTCTTTTAAAAGCAAAAAATCGTGCATAATGTAAAATATAAAGTATAAATTGCAAATTTTCATATTGCGATGAAAAAAGAAACATGCTATAATAAGTCCCAATGAATGAGAAAAGAGTTTCAACAGGGAGCTCTCAAAAATATATATAAACAGCAGGAGGATTTTAAGATGTCAGTTATTAAAAACTTTGATGAAATTGTTGAACGTGTAAAAGGATTTCCGGAGCCGATGCGTGTAATCGTTGCAGCTGCTCAGGATGAGCATACATTACAGGCTATCAAGCACGCACAGGAAGAAGGAATCGCAAAACCGGTTCTGGTTGGAGATAAAGCAGAAATCGATAAAATCTGTGCAGAGATTGGTCTGGTTGTACCGGAAGAAGATATCTATGATGTCCCGGATGTAGATGAGTCTGCAAGACGTGCCGTTGCCTTGATCCATGAAGGAAAAGGCGATTTCCTGATGAAAGGTAAAATGGAGACAGCACAGATCTTAAAACCGGCTGTAAACAAAGAGACAGGTCTTGGAACTGGCCGTGTAATGTCTCATTTTGTATTTGATGAACTTCCACATTATCATAAACTTCTTGTTACTACAGATGGTGGTATGATGACATATCCGACACTTGAGCAGAAAGCACAGATCATTGAGAATACCGTTGAGACTCTGAAAGCTCTTGGATATGAAAATCCGAAGATCGCAGCTGTGGCAGCAGTAGAAAAAGTAAACCCGAAAATGCCTGAGACAGTTGAAGCACGCGAGTTAAAAGAAATGAATGAGCGTGGCGAGATCAAAGACTGTGTTGTTGAGGGACCGATCTCCCTGGATATTGCGCTGGATAAAGAGTGTGCAGACATCAAAGGTTTTGAAAGCCCGGTTGCAGGCGATGCGGATGTTATCCTTGTTCCGAATATCCAGGTTGGAAATATTCTTGGAAAATCCATCACAAT
>NZ_CAKRAS010000058.1 GCF_934295145.1 uncultured Eubacterium sp.
ATGGCAGTCGCCATATTTCCACCACCGATGAAAGTAATCATTTTTTCAATCATAAGTTGCAACTCCTTTCAAAAATTGCAGTAAGATCATAGAATGATAAAGTGTGAGAAATCCTGTTTTGCAGAAAACAGGAAGATAATATTCTGATCGCTGCATTTTTTGTGAAATCTGTTTTATAAAAATGGGATGCCAGAAATACGCATTTGTATTTGATGGCATCCCTCCATTGGATTATCGGAAAATCATAAGATCTTCATTTTAAAAGCCTGTTCGATTTAGAAATCTGTAAAGTTTTTCTCTTTACGTTTCTCAAGGAAAGCTGTCATTCCTTCTGTTTTGTCATGTGTAGAGCATGTCATACCGAAGAGGTTTGCTTCGTACTCAACAGCATTCTTGATGTCCATATCGTAACCGTTATTGATTGCAGCTTTTGCGATTGAAACAGCATAGCTTGCATTACGTGCGATTTTTCCTGCTAATTTCTTAGCAGTAGCCATCAGCTCTTCCTGAGGAACAACTTTATTTACAAGTCCGATTCTGTAAGCTTCTGCAGCATCGATATTCTGGCATGCAAAGATCATTTCTTTTGCACGTCCCATACCAACCAGGCGGGCAAGTCTCTGTGTACCACCGAATCCCGGGATGATTCCAAGACCACACTCCGGCTGTCCGAATAATGCGTTTTCAGAAGCGATACGGATATCACAAGCCATGGAAATCTCACATCCACCGCCTAATGCAAAACCGTTTACAGCTGCGATCGTAACCTGACGCATATTCTGTAATTTAAAGAACGGCTCTGAAGCTCTCATACCGAAAGCACGTCCCTCTGCTGCAGAGAAGTTAACCATCTCAGAGATGTCTGCACCTGCAACGAAAGATTTCTCGCCTGCACCTGTAAGGATAACAACTTTGATGTCGTCTCTTCCTTCAATCTCTGTCAGAACTTCGTTTAACTCTGTCAGAGTCTCACTGTTCAGTGCGTTTAATGCCTTTGGTCTGTTAATGGTAAGTACGGCGATTGGGCCTTCTACTTCTAAAAGTAAATTATTCATTTCAAATACCTCCTGTTTTGGTAGTTCATGTATTATGTAATACCATTACTCAACAATCTGATTATACACCATATTTGTTAAAAAGAAAACAATAAAACTGAGATTTGCCAGTAGAAAAAGTATAAAAAATCTGTTAAAGTGCTAAAAGATATAAATGAATAGATTATTAGTATAAAAAGAGGAATAGAAAGAATGCTGGAGGATTTTAAATTAGAACAGATCGTGGAACCATTGCTTGCATGGTTTGAAAAAAATGCACGGACGCTGCCATGGCGTTCTGTTGCCACTCCGTATCGTGTATGGGTGTCAGAAATTATGCTGCAGCAGACCAGGGTGGAAGCAGTCAAACCATATTTTGAACGTTTTATGACAGCACTGCCGGATGTAAAAGACCTTGCAGAATGTGAGGAAGAGAAACTTCTGAAATTGTGGGAAGGCCTTGGATATTATAACCGGGTGCGGAATATGCAGATTGCGGCTCAGACTGTGATGGAAGAGTATGGCGGAATGCTGCCGGCAGATTATGAAAAACTGCTTTCTCTGAAAGGAATTGGCAACTATACAGCGGGAGCAATTGCTTCTATTGCATATGGAATTCCGGTTCCAGCGGTGGATGGAAATGTATTGCGGATTCTGATGCGCGTATCTGCGGACGATTCGGATATTATGAAGCAGTCTGTAAAAACAAAGGTAGAAAAAGCACTTCAGGATGTGATTCCGAAGGATCGGGCAGGTAGTTTTAATCAGGCACTTATGGAACTTGGTGCCATCGTCTGTGTGCCAAATGGAGAACCATTGTGTGGACAATGCCCATGGTATGATTTTTGTGAAACGCGAAAGCGAGGACTCTGGCAGGAACTTCCGGTGAAAAAGAAGGCGAAAGCCAGGAGGATTGAAGACCGCACCGTACTTGTAATCCGTGATGGGGAGCGTGTGGTTTTGAAAAAACGACCGAAAAAGGGACTGCTGGCCGGATTGTATGAATTTCCGAATGAACTGGGAAATCTTTCCGAGGATGAGGCGCTGCATGTGGTGCAGGAAATGCATCTGCATCCGATGCGGATTCAGAAACTGGAAGATGCGAAACATATTTTTTCCCATGTGGAATGGCATATGCAGGGGTATATGGTGGAAGTGGATTCGCTGACCAGAGAAGAAGCAGGGCTTTTATTTGTAGAGGCGGCACATTCCGAGGAGGCATATCCGATACCGTCGGCTTTTGCGGCATATACAAAATATATGAACATTCGGCTTGGAAATGAAAGGTTTGAAGAGAAGTAGCGTTCTCTGCGAGAACTTAAAAGAGGAGCCGATGCGTAGGCATCGGCTATACATGAAAAAGATTTATGAAAAGAAATTGAAAATTTCTAAGTTGTTTTGTGTAAGATCTTTATTTATCTTACAATTAGAAGTATATAGATAAATTGTGTCTTTCGTATGTGGAGAGTATGTTTTTTTTGCAAATAAAATGTGAACAAATTATGAAGAGCCTGTTTGCCGGATTTTTGTAAAGATGTATAGGTAAAACGTAAGAAAAATTTGAAAAAACAAGTTAATTTTTTCAGATTCGTGATGTATACTAAAAAGAAAGATATATCAGATGTGAGATGACTCCCACCTCTGCAGGTGGTGAGCAACAAGATTATATCAGTGGTGGGATTCAATCTCCCATCTGATATAGCCTCCGGCAGGATTGCAGAGATGCACAGAAGAATATGTCATGCATTGCATGACGTGCATCTCGCAGCAAGAATGCCGAGGGCATTCTTGAACGGAAATAAAAAAGAAAAATTAAATGCAGAAAGAAGTTACCGGAATATAGAGATCGGAAGAGGCTGCCCGATTTTTGATGTATTTGATTTGACTTGTACACAAATAGGAAAAGGGGAAAATTCTTGTATGAAGTTATTAACATTTACCGTACCCTGTTACAATTCACAGGACTATATGCGCCGTTGTGTGGATTCTCTGCTGGTGGGCGGAGAAGATGTGGAAATTATTATTGTGGATGATGGTTCTACCGATGATACAGGCGCGATTGCAGATGAATATGCAAAGGAATATCCGTCCATTGTCCGGGTGATACATCAGGAAAACGGAGGACACGGGGCTGGTCTGAATGCAGGACTGAATCATGCCACTGGTTTGTATTTCAAAGTTGTGGACAGTGATGATTGGGTAGATGCGGAGAGTTATCATCAAATTTTGGATACGTTACATAATCTGTGTTCTGCCGGATGCATGCTGGATATGATGATCAGCAATTTTGTGTATGAAAAAGAAGGGGCAAAGCATAAATCTGCGACTCGTTATCATAACATACTTCCGCAGGGACAGCTTTTTGGCTGGGAAGAGACGAAAAATTTTAAAATCGGAAAATATATTCTGATGCACTCGGTGATTTATCGGACACAGTTGCTGCGGGATTGCCATCTGGTACTGCCGAAGCATACCTTTTATGTGGATAATCTGTTTGTGTATGTGCCCTTGCCATATGTGAAGACGATGTATTACCTGGATGTGGATTTCTACCGTTATTATATCGGCAGAGATGATCAGTCCGTCAATGAAAAAAATATGATCAAAAATATTGACCAGCAGATTAAGGTTAATAAGATTATGGTGGATTCTTATGATCTGTGGAAAATATCGGATCGTCATCTTCGCCGCTATATGCTGAATTATCTGGAAATCATTACGGTGATTTCTACGGTAATGTTGCTGAAATCCGGAACCGAAGAAAATCTGGAGAAAAAACGGGAACTCTGGACATATATCAAAAATGCGGATATTCGTTTATTCCATAAACTCAGAAACCGTATTATGGGACAGACATTAAATCTTCCGGGAAGAGGGGGCAGAAAACTGTCACTGACTATTTATAAAATATCTCAGAAGGTAATAGGATTCAATTAGGGGATTATTACGGGAAATTGTGTTGTTAAAAAAGAAGGTTATGAAAAGGGACTCTGCTATTTTTTCTCTGAGGCTAACAATCGCTCTCAGAGAAAAAATAGCCAGAGTCCCTTTATGGTAGGCTTTGTGTTTAAACAACACAATTTCCCTTACGTCGTGTCACACATGCGGCACGAAGTGCAGGGGGCGCAAAAATTTACTAATTTCACAGAGTAAATTAAGAACTCCTGAAATTTTCCCTGGCAAGTGATTGCTCTGTACATTTTTGGCAATATATATGTAAATAGCGGGCTCAGAGCAAATTTTTCCTGGCAAGCGATTGTTAGCTGCCGGGACAAATTTGGCTGAGTCCGCTTTCATAATACTACCGTATAGCCATAAATTTTAAGCCACCCTAAACATGATATTTTGCTGTACTAAGTTCATTGAACACCGTTTGCTTCATATTGTACAGCTTATCAGAAAGATCTACATACACCTTAGACGGATTTACAAAACGCATATTCTCATCCCAGAGTGTAGCTTTCTCCTGTGTACAGATATTCTGAATTTCCATAACACTCGGAGAAGTGTACACGCATTTTCCTTCTTCGAAGATTGGAACCAGCAGTTTTCTCATGTTATAAGTGCCGCCAACGAGACGTGTCCGTTTCCATGTTTCAGTCGGATCAAAGAGTACCATGTCTTCATTTGCATCGAATGTTTCATCTGCAAGGCAAATCAGATCTGCACGGATTTTTCCTGTTTCTTTATCATAAATACGATAAATTTCTTTGTTTCCCGGATTAGTCACTTTCTCAGTATTTTCGGAAAGTTTAATCTTCGGTGTGAAGTTACCGTCCTCGTTGCGGATAGCAGCCAGTTTGTATACACCGCCGAAAGCCGGGCAGTCTCTGGAAGTGATCAGGCTTGTGCCGACACCCCAGGAAGTGATCTTTGCACCCTGGATTTTCAGAGTCTCGATCAGGTATTCATCAAGGTCGTTGGAAGCGGAGATGATCGCATCCGGGAATCCGGCTGCATCCAGCATTTTACGAACTTTTTTGGACAGGTAAGCCAGGTCACCACTATCCATACGGATACCATAATTATGAAGTTCCACACCGGCGTCTTTCATTTCCTGGAACACGCGGATCGCGTTTGGAATACCGGATTTTAAAGTGTCATAAGTATCTACCAGCAAAATGCAGGCATTCGGATATAACTCTGCGTATGTTTTGAATGCAGTATACTCATCCGGGAAACTCATGATCCAGCTGTGTGCGTGGGTTCCTTTTACCGGAATATTGAAAATCTGTCCGGCAAGTACGTTGGAAGTTCCACAGCAGCCACCGATGACAGCAGCGCGGGCACCGTAAATACCGGAGTCCGGTCCCTGGGCACGGCGTAGTCCGAATTCCATGACTCCGTCATTTTGTGCCGCATAGCAGACGCGGGCTGCTTTTGTGGCGATCAGACTCTGGTGATTCATGATATTTAAAATTGCTGTCTCTACCAACTGTGCCTCCATGATCGGAGCAACCACTTTGATAAATGGCTCACGTGGGAAAATCACTGTTCCTTCCGGAATTGCGTAAATGCTTCCGGAGAAGCGGAATGTGCTGAGGTATTTTAAGAAATCCTCGTCAAACATGTTCAGGCTCTGGAGATAACGGATATCGTCAGCAGAGAACTGAAGGTTTTTGATATAGTCGATGACCTGTTCCAGTCCGCAGGCGATGGCATAACCGCCTCCGCATGGATTTTCACGGTAAAAAGCATCAAAGACAACCACGTCCTGGTTCTGCGCTTTGAAATAACCCTGCATCATGGTTATCTCATATAAATCAGTGAGCAATGTCAGATTTAATGATCTCATAGTATCAGTATTGACCGGCGGCCGGTCATTTCCTCCCTATCCTTATAAAATATACAAATTAATATGCAAATACTGATGTCACTGTTTTTTATCAGTAAATTTTAGGCAAACGCCTTTTTACCAGTATACACTTTTTTCAGAAAACTTCCAGTTTTTTTTCAATATAATGCGGAGAAAGTGTGACTGTATTTGAATAGTAAAATTTTCTTGTTCTGTGAAATTGATTTTTCAAATATTGAAAAATGGGTTATGCGTTTATGGAACTTGCATAACTAAATTGCATGATATTACTTTGAAAAGTAATTTTACATTTTCTGAATCAATTTATATACTTGAATCAGTAAGAAAACAGAAAAAGGAATAAGCTCATAATCAGATGAGAATTTACGGTATGAGCAAATCTGTTTATACTGAAACCAGAACAAAGGGTTACTAGTCGGATACATTAGATACGAGATGACACCAGTATCTATAGGTGACGAGCAGCAAGAATGCCGATGGCATTCTTGAATTTCAGGGGATGAAGAAAAATGCCAGACGAAGGATATTTTCTGATGTTAAATCCGACAGTGAGTTAAGATGAGGAGGAGAAAGTATGTCAGTTATTAATGAGATTTCAGAAGCTTTACAGAAAGGAAAAAGAAAAGATGTAACCAGATTAGTGCAGCAGGCTATTGATGAAGGAATGGACGCAGCAACTATTTTAAAAGACGGTCTTCTTGCAGGAATGAACATTATCGGTGAAAAATTCAAAAATGATGAAGTATTTGTACCAGAAGTATTGGTTGCAGCTCGTGCCATGAATGCAGGAACCGCGCTTTTAAAACCACTTCTTTCCGGAGATGCAGCAGAACCGCTTGGAAAAGCCTGCATCGGAACCGTAAAAGGTGATATGCATGACATCGGTAAAAACCTGGTTCGTATGATGATCGAAGGAAAGGGTATTGAGATCATTGACCTTGGTGTAGATGTAGATCCGCAGGATTTTGTTAAATGTGCCATTGAGAATGACTGCAGCATTATCTGCTGTTCCGCACTTCTGACAACAACTATGCCGATGCTTGGTGAAGTAGTAAAAGCAGCAGAAGAAGCTGGTATCCGTGATAAAGTAACCATCATGGTTGGCGGTGCTCCGGTAAATCAGGCATTTGCAGACAGCATTCATGCAGACATTTATACAGAGGACGCAGCTTCTGCAGCTGATGCGGCTGTAGCAGTATTTGCAAACTAATTTCAATACGAAAGGATAGATTTTCGGGGAGAAGAGGGACAGACTTTTCTCTCCGGAGATAGAACCTATATATGATTGGCGGGATAGTACAGATGCCAATATTATTTTTAAATTTTAATTCTACTAAAACGATAGGAAAACAATTGGGAGGGTATTTAGTATGACAATGAACATGAAACAGTGGGTAGCGGATGTAATCGCAAGTGATAAAAAGAAAGCATTACCGGTACTTTCTTTCCCATCTATCCAGAAAATGGGAATCACTGTGGCAGAGTTGATCAACAGCAGTGACAAACAGGCAGAAGGTATGAAGATCATCGCAGATTCTTGTCCGACAGCAGCCAGTGTAAGCTTAATGGATTTGTCTCTGGAGGCAGAGGCTTTCGGGTCCACCATCCGTGTATCTGATGATGAGGTTCCGACCGTTATCGGTTCCATCGTTTCTACAGAGGAAGAAGCAGATGCGCTGAAAGTTCCGGAAATTGGTGCAGGCCGTACACAGATTTACATTGATGCTATTGAGAAAGCGTGCAAACTGATCACAGACAGACCGGTTCTGGCAGGCGTTATCGGCCCGTTCTCTCTGGCAGGAAGACTACTGGATGTATCCGAAGCGTTGATGTACTGCTACGATGAGCCTGATATGGTGCATACCGTTCTGCAGAAAGCAACAGAGTTCCTGATCAACTACTGTAATGAGTACAAAAAAGTTGGTGCAAACGGAATTGTAATGGCTGAGCCGCTGGCAGGTCTGTTATCCCCGGCTCTGGCACAGGAATTTTCTGCTGACTATGTAAAACAGATTGTGGACGCTGTTCAGGATGACAATTTCATCGTTGTATATCATAACTGTGGGAATACAGCCGTAAAAACAATCGATACCATCGTGACAAACGGCTGCCTGATGTATCATTTCGGGAATGCCATCAACATGGCTGAGATGATGACTCACGTTCCGGAAAACCTCGTTGCCATGGGTAATGTAGATCCGGCAGGAGAGTTCAGAAACGGAACTGCAGAGAGTGTATACAACAGAACAAAAGAAGTAATGAACGAGTGCTGTAAATATAAAAACTTTGTGATTTCTTCCGGCTGTGATATTCCGCCTATGTCTCCATGGGAGAATATCGATGCATTCTTCAAAGCAGTAGAAGATTTTTATGCATAAAGCTACCTCTATTAAGGGAAGAGAAATTTAGTATTTTCTCATGGAAGCAGGTAGAGTAAAAGATCAGTGTCTATTTTCTTATGGTAAGCAAGTGTGAAAAGAGAGCGTATTGCATATTTCCTTACGGAGAGTAAGTGTAAATGAAAGGGCTCAGGCTGTTTTTTCCCGGAAAGCGATTGTTAGCGTCCGGGACAAAACAGCCTGAGCCCTTTTTCTCAACATAAAATTTTACCACGAAAAATGATTACCAAAACGCATGATGAATGATAACGAAACTGCATGATGAATCATAACCAAAGTGTATGACAAGATGGGATTTATTCAGTGTACAGACCACTGGATTACCGATATACTGAAACTATCAAAGGGAAACATCACAGGCAGACAGCCAGGTTAACGTGTGGTGTGAAAAAGTAATGACAAGCTTAAAATATGGAGGAATGTATCATGGGTAAATATGAAGAGAATCTTGAGTTACTGAGAAAAACGGTTCGTTGTGAGCCGGTGGACCGCGTGCCGGTAGTTCCGTGTGGAAATGCTTATTTTGCACGGGCGCAGCATATTTTATTAAAGGATTATATTACAGATTTTGACAAAGCATGTGATGCCAATCTGGCTGAATTAGAGCGCATCGGTGCAGATGGAACACAGAATGTCATCTTTACCCCGTACCTGCTTGGTACACAGTGGCTGTCCAAAACAGCACTTCCGGGACAGGAACTGGGCGATGATGATATGTGGCAGATCAAAGAGTTCGAGAACATGCAGTTTGAGGATTATGAGAAAATCAAAGAGATGGGATGGGAGGCATTCCAGAAACAGTTTGTTGCAGAAAAATGTGACAATAACTGGGAACATCTGAAACCGTACTTTGAAGCAGCTCCCCGCTGTTATCAGAAGTTCTATGAAGCAGGTATTCCGTGTATCGTTGATTTTCTGATGATCACACCGTTTGAGTATTTCTGCGGCGGACGTTCCCTGGAAGCATTCTTTATGGATGATCTGATGGAAGAGCCGGAGCTGATGCATGAAATTTTTGATATGGTTCTGGAGCACAATCTGAAAGCTTACAGACAGCAGATTGAAGATACCCATGCACTTGGTGTATGGATCGGCGGCTGGAGAACCGGCCCGGATCTGGTTTCACCGAAAATGTTTGATGAGTTTGTATGGCCGTCCTTTAAAGCTTACTACGACCTGTGTATCGAGATGAATGTCATTCCGATGTTCCATCTGGATTCCTGTTGGAACCTGGATCTGGAGAAATTTAAACGTCTGGAAGATAAGACGTATGTGCTTGCCCTGGATTCCAAGACAGATATCAGAAAAGCACGAGAAGTACTCGGAAAAGACGTGTGTATCCTCGGTGATGTTCCATGCGAATTAATGACATTTGGAACACCGGAGGAAGTGAAAGAATATGTCACAAAACTTCTGGAGGATATCGGACCTTGGGGCTGCATGATCGCAACCGGATGTGATATCCCGTCAGATGCAAAACCGGAAAATGTGCTTGCCATGAGTGAGGCTGCACATGATTTCCTGAAGACACATCCGCAGAAATAACAGAAACTGCTGACAAACTACTGACGGAAAGAATGAACATATGCAAACCCTCGAAAAGATGCTATAATAAATGTAATTATTATGCTTTTTTTCGGGGGTATTTTTTATGACATCGGAACAGATTGAATGTTTTTTCAAAGTGGCAGAGCTGGGAAGTTTTACCGCAGCCGCAGAGGCCATGTATATGGCACAGCCGGCATTGAGCAAGCGGATTAATGCACTGGAAGCGGAACTTTGCGTAGTATTGTTTTCAAGAGATAAAAGTAAGCGTACACAGCTGACAGACGCAGGACAGATTATATACGATGGATTCAAAGAACTGCACGGAAAAGCGCAGCTGGTCATTGAACAGGCAAAATATGCGGAAAAAGGAATGACAGGAACCGTTCGTCTGGGGATTTTTGAAAATCAGATCATAGATGAGTATCTGCAGGAAATATTAAATGATTTTGCAAAACACTGTCCGGGTGTGGAATTGTATGTGACAACGGATTCTTTTGATGGACTGATCCAAAATGTGATGAATGGAACGCTGGACTGCGCAGTGACGTTGCAGTATGATCTGACGGGAAGAAGCAAAATTCAACATAAAACGTTATACAAATTAGAGACCGTGCTGGTTGTACCGAAAATATTTATGAAAGATACAAAGGACAGATATTCTCTGAAAGACTTTGCGGACAAACCATTTCTGACAATTAGCGAAAGCGGAAATACATTTCTGAATCGTATGATCAAGGCGCAGGCAAAAGAAGCGGGATTCAAGCCGGAATTAGTGATGGCGTCCGATGAGAAAAATTATATGATGATGCTGGAATTGGGAAAAGGAATTGCGATACTGGACGCATACAGTAAGTGCTGCAACAGTCCGAATGTGGAATGCATCAGAGTGCCGGAAATCGGGGGGACGCCGTTTGATCTGGTATGGAGTGAGAAAAATGCGAATCCGGCATTTCGATATTTTATGAAATATCTACAAATATAAAATCTTGTTTTGGGTGGCTTAAAAATTCACTACGTTAGGTTTTGATTGGAACTCCGGAAATTTTGTCTCAGTCGCTAGCAATCGCTCCTTGATTATATGCTGTAAACGCCATTGTAATGCGACACAAAGTGAAGTTGTGTGCATTGGCTGACTTTAATGCCGTAAATAGAGAAAACAAAGAATCCTGTCAGGGAAAGCGATTCAGTGAGCGACTGAGTTTCACAAGGTTTTGCGCGAACAGGAACCGACCAGCTTTTATAGGAGGTGGGAGTGAGCGCGATGAAACCGCAGTGAAATGAAGGCAGCGAATGTCTAGCTTCCTGACAGGATTCTTCGTTTTCTTATTATATAAATTTTCAGTCAAAAACGCGACAAACAAGAATTTAATATTTCAGGCAGTTCATGAATGTCTGCACATTTTCAAGTTTGGCATTCAGCGGCACTTCACATCCGGTTCCAATAATGAAACCACCATCCATAGCCAGGTTGATCAGTTTATCGCAGTAAGCTTTTGTTTCTTCTACGGTTCCAAAAGCCAGAGTGGCAGCTGGAATGTCACCACGGATACACTGATGTCCACGCAGGATTTCAGCACTCTTTTCAATGTCGGTGGTTCCGTCTAATTCAATGATACAGCTTCCTTTTGGCAGTTCGCAAAAATACGGCAGCATTGGCAGCCAGTTACCGTCGCAGTGGATGACACTGACAATTCCCTTTGCATAAAATGCTTCTACCATCTGTTTCATATATGGAAAAGCAAATTCCTCAAACATTTCCGGGGAAATGAAAGAAGAGGAGGAACGCATTGCAAACATGGCGATGCGGTCACCTGGTTTCATACCCTGAAGGGCCTGACCGATGATGGCAGGAGTGGCAGCAGCACATGCATTTTTTACCATTTCCGGCTCATCATACAGATCATAGAAGAAGTCTTCCATACCACGGGACATGGAGAATTCATCAAAGGCTGGTGCGCATCCGTTATGGAAGCAAAGTGGAATGTTTTTGCTTTCCCAGTACTGGCGGTTCATGCCAAAATGTTTGCCAACTTCCATGAGGCGGCCGACAATCTGACCGATTCCGGTTTCGTTCGGTGTTACTGGAGGCTCCTGAATAGCGCATAAATGTTTCATTTTCCAGGCTTGATAGCCGTTGTCCATCAAAAACTGATAATCGTCCTCCGTCATAACAGGAAGCTCGATGAACTGGAACAATTCGTTGTCTCCAAGTTCACGGCCCGGGAGACGTGCCTTCATAGATTCGATAAATACGGTGTCGGCTGCCCCAACCGGCATTACCATGTCCGGATAACATCCGATTTTCTGAAATGTTTTTTCCATGGAATCCAGCCAGATTTCGTTGCTTTCAAATAATTTTGCCTGTGTGATTCCGGCAGGAACACCTGCGTAGGTGATGATCATAGGAAAAATCGGGATTTCTGATTTGCTGGCATATGGTTCCAGGCGAATGGCTTTCTGAATTTTTTCTTCTGATGTCATAATGTAAAAACCTCCTGTAAATGATAAAGTGTTTGAATCAAAACAGCCTGTTGTCTGACAGTTCTGTTCTGTATAAATTCAGTATAAAAAATGTGGGGACAGATGTGAATTGTCATCTGGTTATGAGCTTATTCTGTTTTTGCGTATTCATTTTCATGAAATAGGTGAGTATGGTTATAACAGAGTGTTATGATGACAGGTAGATTCTGTATTTTACAGTATATGCGTTGATATTATATACTGCATAAAAAGGGAAGCCTGTAGTGCGGCATAAAGTACATGGATACAGAATTATGTCAGTGGGAGTTAAAAGCCCTCACTACACAGGAGAAGGAGAAAGGAAAGTTTTATGATTGGAATTGGAATTGACACAGGGGGAACCTGCACGGATGTCGTTGCCTTTGATATGACAGAAGGGCGTATTCTTGCATCTGCAAAATCACAGACCACACACGATCACTTGGAGCAGGGGATCGGAAGTTCGCTGGACAAACTGCCGGCAGAACTGCTGCATCAGGCGTCGTTTCTCGCCCTGTCCACCACATTGACGACAAATGCCTGTGTGGAAAATAAAGGCGGCCGGGTGTTTATGATTTTTATCGGCGTCAGTGAAAAAGTGGTGCGCAATTCTTACCGTGAATACGGTTTCGAAAATCTGGATGATATTTTGTTTGTGGAAGGAAATGCAAAAGAACATACAGAACCGGGATGGGATCTTTTTGAGATGGAAATCACGGAACGGCTTGCTGTGTATGACAGTGTGGCCATTGCGCAGATGAATGCAGAAGAAAATGATGGAGCCTACGAGCAGAAAGCAGCAGAATTGATCCGAAAACAAAGTACAATGCCGATTGTATGTGCGTATCATCTGTTTCATGACCGCAACGTGATCCAGCGTGGAGCAAGTGCTCTTTTGAATGCCCGTTTGCTGCCGGTGATTGATGAATTTCTGGAGGCGGTACACTGCAGTATGCGTCTGCGGGATTTAAACTGTCCGGTTGTGATCATGCGCAGCGATGGCTCATTGATGAATGAAACCTATGCCCGCAATCATCCGGTGGAAACACTGTTGTGTGGACCGGCGGCCAGTGTCATGGGTGGAGCTTACCTTGGTCATTATCCGAAATCTGTCATCATTGATATGGGTGGAACGACCAGCGACATTGCACTGGTAAAAGATGATCTGCCGATCCGCGCTGAAAATGGCATTCAGATCGGCAGCTGGCGTACCTTTGTCAAAGGGCTGTATGTGGATACGTTTGGATTGGGCGGCGACAGCGAGATCTGCTATCACGAAAGTGAACTTTTTCTCTCTGACCGCCGCGTTATGCCGCTTTGTATTCTGGCGGCGCAGTATCCGGATATTTTCCGTATTTTTGACAACTTGGATGAGGATTACTGGAAAGGCCATTCCAAGCCAATGTATTCTTTTTACATAAAGCAGAAGGACATTGCAGGAAATCCGCGCTACACCGAGGAAGAGCAGATGCTGGTAAAATTACTGGAAGACGGTCCGTTAAGTCTGGCAGAAACTGCGCATGCGTTTCACACGGATGTGTACCGGTTGAATCTGCAGCGCCTGGAAGATGAGGGGATTATCTTGCGCAGTGGTCTGACGCCAACGGATATGATGTGTATCCGGGGAGATTTCACATTGTATGATGCAAAAGCTTCCCGGCTGGCAGCAGCTTTTCTGGCAAAATCCACGCATCATATAGAAGAGGAGATTCCGGCACTGGTGTATGAACTGGTGGAAAAGAAACTGTACAAAAATATTGTCCGTATTTTGCTGGAAGATCGTTTCCGAAACAGCAAAAGGTATGCTTATACCGATGAAATCGACCTTTTGGTGGAAGAATGTTTTCGGTTATTTAAAAATAAGTTGACTGAAGAGGGAGAAGAGCGTACGAACCATCTGATTCAGGCACTGTTTCAGTCTGATGCCGTGCTGGTGGGCGTTGGTGCGCCGATCCATGTATTTTTGCCGGAAGTGGCAAAACTTCTTGGAACCACCTGCTTCATTCCGCAGGAAGCCGGGGTGACCAATGCGCTTGGCGCTGTCATCGGCGACATTCGGGCAGAAGTGATCATTCAGATCAAAGCCAATTACGAGATGAATTCTGAGGAAGAGACCAAAAGTGGCTATTATGTTTATGGCGTGAAAGAACCGCAGATTTTTGAGACATATGAGGAAGCACTTGCCTATGCAAAAGAAAATGGGGAGGCTGCTGCCTGCGAAAAAGCGCTGGAGCGGGGAGCCGTGGAAATCAGTAATGTACTTTTCAGGGAAGAACAGCAGAATGCCATGGCATATGGTATGAACCTGTTCCTTGGTTCGGAAGTACACGTCGAAGCGATTGGCAAGATGGGATTCACTTCTTAATTAGCAGGTGGAAGTTTCAACAGTCATAACAGGTTGTTATAAATACAGCTCAAACAGGGTGGAAAATGAGGCGAATTTTTCTCCTGTCCGGGCTGTATTTTGTTTTTACAATAAGGAAAATAGATGTCGGAACTGTATGGAATCATAACCAAAACAGATACCAAAACCGACGTATTGGATAATTACAACCAAAAATAGAATGAAAAAATATACAAAATAGATAAAAAACAGAGTAAAAAGCAGATTTTTGATAACAGAAACGTATTACTGCATCAACCTCAGAGGAATCATTACCAAACTGCATGACAGAATGAGTTTTACAAATTGGTTTCCACAAAATTGCAATGGTATAATGTGAGTGTAAAGACAGATAAGAAATTCCGGAAAATAAGTCTGTAAAGTGAAATGGAAAGGAAAAGGAGAGTTCCAGTGTGAAAAAGATACGGTGGAAGTCTCCTTTTTCGTAAGGTATCTAACTTTGATATAATTTTTTGAAATCAAGCATATAAAAAGAATTCAGAAGATATAGTCGGTTTTCGGAATCGTCCAGATCTATATCAAGCAATTCTTTTAATCTGGAAATCCGGTAATTCATTGTGCTGCGGTGAATATGAAGTTCTGATGCCGTAATTTTGATATTACGTTCGTTGATCAGATAACGCTGCAGCGTATAAGTAAACTCTGTATCATGCTCTTTGTCGTACTCAATGAGCTTCAGCAACTGTGGGGTGCACAGCATCTCTGGCAGCAGCACTTGCGAGGCCTGCCGGAAGAAGTAGTGGAATGCATACTTTTCAAAGTAATAGATCGGTTCCTGCAGATCCTCGCTCAGTCCCACTTCATGTGCAATCTGTGTCTGCCGGTAATAATATCTGAAATTCATAAAATCATGTCCCTGCATACTGACACCGGCCTTCAGATTTCCAAGACTTAAGAACTCACCAATATACGCAAAAAAGCGGTCTGTCACCATATTCTCCAGTGTCAGGTTCAATACCAGAATAATCTGATACTCATTCCGGAATACACAGCTGTTCGGAAACATGTTTGCCAGTCTGTGGGTCAGATTCGTTGCTGTGTGGATGGCATTATCACTTTTCTGGCAGAAAATCGTGATACACTGAAAGGTATCATCAATATGCCAGTTATAATAACTGAAGGGATTGGCCAACTGATTTTTTGTATAACTTTTGCCATCAATCATCCCTTTGAACAGAATAGACAACACATTGGATGCATCGCTTATCAACAGCATGCCTTGCTGCATGGCCAGGGCGATATTGTCCGCAAAAAACTCCAGCAGTTCATAATCCCGCTTCCGGATCGGTGTACCGATTTCATCCAGACAGACACGTCCCACATACACCCATTCAATCCTCAGATTCACATATAATGTACGATAACCGGTGGCTTTTGCTGAGAAAATATGTGCCCCATAAGTGTGCAATGTCTTATGATATTCATCAGAAGATTTGAAGGTATTCAGAATCTCCAGCGGTAGATAATACTTATCGAACGTCTCATCATACTGCCAGGAAAACTGTCCCGCCATCTCATTTGCAATAGCCAGCAGTTCGTTGTTCCTGTCATGGATAAAAATCGGTTTTTCAAAAATAGGAATGCACAGATTGCACATTTCCTCCAGTGTAGCATTGCGCTGCATCGCCTTTCGGATTTCCATTTCCCAGGAATTATATAGGAAAAATATCTTTTGAATATCATGATAAAGCCTTGTTCTATCTGTGTTTTCCGGAAAAATCAGACAAATGTTATTTTTGAACAGATCTTCCGGCGGTTCGCCGATACACAGACACCCCCAGGCTGCCGGAACAGGATGTGACACAAAATATTCTACATGTTCCAGAAGCATGTGATCCGGCAGATATTCCTGTCCTTCCATCGCTTCCTGAACACCCATAAATTTTATTTTTATCAGATCAGAATGTCCGGTCATACGCGGATGATATTCCGCCAGACACTCTTCAAAAACCACCATACTCAGATACATAAACGCCCTCCTTTGCAAAAAATCCATTCATACATAATATACGAATGAACGATAAAAAAGTCAAACATATTAGTGAATTTTCAAATACATCCATGCGGTTTATGATACAGATATAGAAAAAAAGTCCGGACCACTTTTTCAGTAACTGATCATTTCTATTGGTATTTTGGTTTTATTAATTTATGGTTATTATTTATCAAACATTTAAGGAGGACTAGGTTATGAACTGGGGTGTACTGATCGCAGTACTGATTTATGAAGTGATATCCATCGTTGGTATCGGTGCCTTTATGGCATACAAAAATAAGAAAAACGGCGGTGCAGAAAGCGGAAGCTTTGCATTTGCCGGCGGCGGCCTCCCGGCTTCTCTGGTAGGTATCA
>NZ_CAKRAS010000059.1 GCF_934295145.1 uncultured Eubacterium sp.
TCATTTTTTTTGTGAAATATCTCTGGATTTTGCCGGGCAAGGTGTTATAATGGAGACAGGCTATGTGGACGTATGACGTTGTCAACAGAGCAAAATTATTATCATGTAATTAATAGGAGGGAAAGAAATGGCTAAGACTAAAGTTATTTCTGCTAAAGAAGCTGCCGCACTGATCAAAGATGGCGATACTGTATTAGTCGGCGGATTCATGACAAATGGAACAGCAAAATCTATCGTAAATGAAGTAACAGCAAAAGACCTTACTGTTGTATGTAACGATGCCGGTTTCGAGAATGAAGGAACAGGTCGTTTACTTCACAACGGACTGATCAAAAGACTGATCGCTACACACGTAGGTCTGAACAAAGAAGTTGCTGCAAAATTCAACGCAGGCGAGATTGAGTTAAAACTTCAGCCGCAGGGTACACTTGCTGAGCAGGTACGTGCAGGCGGAGCTGGTCTTGCAGGCTTCCTTACACCAACAGGTATCGGTACTATCGTTGCTGACAGTACTTCACCGACAACTCTGGAAGGCAAACAGGTTATCGAATTAGATGGTAAAGAGTACCTTCTTGAGAAAGCAATCCGTGGTAATGTTGCAATCATCCAGGGATATATTGCTGATGAATCCGGAAATATCCGTTACAAAGGATCTACTCGTAACTTCAACCCGATGATGGCTTCTGCAGCTGATATCGTTATTGCCGAAGTTGAGAAAATCGTTCCGGCTGGCGAAATCGGTCCAAACTATGTGGAGACTCCACACATTTATGTTGATTATTTAGTAGTAAAGGAGGAAGCATAAGATGGAAAGAAGTGAAATCAAACCATATATCGCGAAACGTGTCGCTAAAGAATTACATGATGGTGATGTTGTAAACCTCGGTATCGGACTTCCTACTATGGTTCCGGATTACCTTGATCCATCTGTTAAACTTACATTACAGTCTGAGAACGGGTTCATCGGTCTTGCAGCTGTTGATCCGGAAGATCCGGATGCTGCATACATCGTAAATGCAGGCGGACAGCCGGCTGGTATCGAGAAAGACGGTATGTTCTTCGACAGTGCTACATCTTTCTCCATCATCCGTGGTGGACATGTAGATGCTACAATCCTTGGTTCTCTTCAGGTAGATGAGAAAGGTAACATCGCAAACTGGATCATTCCTGGAAAAATGGTTCCTGGAATGGGTGGAGCTATGGACCTTGTAGTAGGTGCTAAACGAGTTATCGTTGCTATGGAGCACACACAGAAAGGTGCACCAAAGATCTTAAAAGAGTGTACTTTACCGCTGACAGCAGAAGCTCAGGTAAACCTGATCGTTACTGAGATGGGCGTTATGGAAGTAACTCCGGAAGGAATCGTATTAAAAGAGTACAACCCGGAATTCACTGTTGAAGAAATCCAGGCTGCTACTGAAGCAAAACTGATCATTGCTGATGATCTGAAACCAATCGAGTAATGTGGCGTGCAGTGATTCTGAGAAGAATATATCAGCTTATGCTGACCAGAATCATGCATCAAGTCTCACATATATTCGACTTGAATAAAATAAAAAACAATTTTATATTGTATTTAAAAAGGTATGCTCTTGCATACCTTTTTATTTGCGTATATAATAGCAACGATCCTATATTTTATATGATATATATAACAAATATAATATTTTTTCGAAAGGAGATTCCCTTTTATGGTGAACAAAAAAATGCTGAAAATAGCCATTCTGGTCATTACATTCGCTCAGATGGCTACCAATGGTCTGTCGCCGGCACTTTCAGATATCGCCGCTGCCTTTCCGTACACAGCCATTTCAACCATACAGCTTTTGATGAGTCTTCCGGGTATTTTTGTTGTGGTATTATCCTTTGTGGCTGCATGGCTGACATCAAAAATTTCCAAAAAAGTCCTGATTGGAATGGGAAGTATCTGCATCTGTCTGACCGGTATTCTTGGAACCTTTATTTATCAGAGTCTTTCCCTCCTTTTTGCCTGGTCTGTGATCATGGGTATTGGTATGGGACTGGTATCTGCACTGACCGCTTCTCTGATCACTGATTTTTACGAAGGGCAGGAAAAAACATCCCTCATGGGCCTTCAGACAAGTGCGGCAAACGTTGGCGGTATGATCATGACAGCTGTCGGCGGTGTCTTAACCGCTGTCGCATGGAACCTGGACTATCTCGTATATGTCATTATCGGTGTTCCGGGACTGATCCTGTTACTTTTATTTGTTCCGTACAAAAAACAGGAAACAGTCACCACTACAAAAGAAACTGCCCCGTCAGCACAGACTTCCAATTCTTTTTCCGTATTAAAACATGGAAAAGTTTGGATTTATACTATTTTCGCACTGCTGCTGTTACTGCTGTTTAATGTAGGTCCTACAAACCTTGCCATGTACGTTACAGAATTTGGTATCGGAAACTCTGTCCTGTCCGGATGGGCCGCAACCGTATTCCTTCTTGGCGGCACTCTGATGGGAATTGCCTTTGGTCTTCTTGCGAAAAGACTGGATGTCTGCACGATCCCGGTTGGATATGTGTTCCTTGCGCTCGGATTCTTCGTTATTATTATCAATCCGAACGTGGTATGCCTGTTTGTCGGCTGTCTGCTGGCGGGAATGTCCATCAGCCTTGTAACGCCTCAGTGCATCCTTCAGACCGGTGTATATGCAACAACACCGCAGGAATCCGCTATGGCTACTGCTGTTGTTCTGGCCGGATCCAATGTCGGTACTTTCCTGACACCTCAGGTTACAAATATCGCAGCCGCCGTCTTTGGAAGTGAGAGTACGCGTTACCGTTTTATTCTGGTTATCGTGATTGCGCTGGTACTGGCAGCAATTTCTCTTATTTTTACCGTAAGAGAACGGAAGCTTCGCAGAGCGTAAAAACACAAGAAAGTGTGCTATCACACACTTACGCGTTTAAAATTATCAATAGCACATCTTTCTTGCCCGCGCCGCGCACGCTTGCAAAGCAAGAATCTCTTCTCGTGCGAGTGCGCATCGTTTGCACGAAGTGCTTTTTTATGATAGGAAATTCATCGTAATTTCCTATCATAAAAAAGGTGTGCTTTCCTGGAAGGCACACCTTTTTATACGTTTTCAATTGACTGTCTCAGATCCAGCATCCGCTGATCCATATTCCGCACATCGATCGCGCAGGAGAATAATTCTTTTTTCAACACTTTTCCCTTTTTGTGATGTTTCTTATATTGTAACTGATATTCCAGCACAGACCAGAAATCCATTCCAATCGTTCGCAATTGAATTTCCACTTTTTTCCCGCTCGTAAACTGTACAATAATATGCAGGCTCTGATATCCGCTGTTTTTTGGTTTTTTCACAAAGTCTTTTTCTTTCATAATTGAAATTCCAGGTATCTGGTAAATAAAATCCCGCACCCGGTAAATGTCATCGAGAAACAGACAGACCACGCGGATTCCCGCCAGATCGTTGATGTATGTAAACACATTTTCCTCTGTGAGTTCTCTCTTTTTTTTTATCATTTTTGCAATGATACTTTCCCGATCTTTCAATCGGTACTTTGTATGACTGATAATGCTCCGTCCGATTTCTTCCTCCTGCTGAAATCCAAAATCTGTGATCTGTGTCAGCAGGTATTTCATACAGTCCAGATATTCTTTCCGCAATTTTGGATCATCCAAAAGGATGAGATCTGCCCCCAGCTGAGTCCTATCATCTTCAAACTTTTTCTCATCTTTATCTATCTCTATCTCGATGGCTGTCTTATCTATTGCGTCTTCATCCGTATTTATTTCAAATACTGAATCAACTTCTGTTTTGTCTTTTCTGTTTATTTCAGTTGCTATCTTAATAACTGTATCTCCATCTGTTTCTTTACAAATTTCCTCTTTTTTATTTGTTTTTTTCTTTTTTTCTTCTTTCAAATATACATCTCTCCTTTCTTTGCACACTCTATAATATATGCACGAACATTAGACTTATGACTACTTTTTTATATTTTTCACACTATTTTTCAGCTGAGGTAAATCTATCTTGTTTCTCTCAATCTGACTATCTTCTAACATATATGTGCCAAAAAATACTTACTTCTTTGCAACATTTTCAGCATATGATCATCGGGTAAAATCCAGAACCAGATTTTTGTAAATTGTTAGTAAAATTTCAAAATACCATCTACAACTATAACGATAGAATTTCCTCGTGAATCATTTTTGTAACTTATCAGATTATGTTGTGACCTTTTTGTGCTAAACTACATCTAATGGGTGTAATAGCTATTACAGAGTATAAAAATCTCATTTCACATTTACAAAAACATATTGAGATAAAAAGAGGGAAGTTATGACAAAACAGGATTTCGGAGATATGATTATTTCTTTTACCGATGACTTCTACCGCATTGCAAAGGCGATTTTAAAAGAGGATGCCGACTGTGAAGATGCCATGTCGTCTGCCATCGTAAAAGGATTTTCAAAACTTCACACACTAAAAAAACAGGAATATGCCAAAACATGGTTTTCACGCATATTGATCAACGAATGTCAGATGATCCTGCGAAAACGCAAACGGGAAGTCGCATATGAGGAAGGTGTACTGACCGAAGAAGCCGCACAGCAGGATTACTCAGACCTATATCAGCATCTGATGCAGCTAGATATTTCCTACCGTCTTCCACTGGTAATGTACTACTTCGACGGATTTAAAATACGGGAAATTGCAGACATTCTGGAAATGAGTGAGAATGCCATAAAAATGCGGTTAAACCGCGGAAAACTTCAGTTAAGAACAATGTTTGAAAAGGAGGCCGCCATATGAATCACGACTCTAAACACAATAATTTTGAATATGAAAAAGAAACTTTTCCAAAAACACCGGAACGTTTTAAACAGCTTGTTGCTGATCAGGTAGCTCAGGAACAGCAGAAAAATAATGTTTCTTCTATAAAATCCAAAAAGAAATGGATGCCGGCAAAAGTTGCTGCCGTAATTATTGTATGCGCTACTATGGGAACCACCGGCGCTTATGCCGGAATTAAACAGTATCAGGCAAGATCACAGCAGTATTTGCAGGAAACAGGACGTATCACTACTCCGGAAAGTTCTTCCGAAGAAGAAACATCTACTGCTTCTGGCACTACAAATTCTGCGCCACCAGCAACGATTGTATCAGAAGAAAGCGGTCTTGTTACCACTTTTTCGGATACCTGGCCGGATGTTATGTTCAATCAATATGATAACAACTATCAAAAACAACCAAACCCATATATGAATGTTATAGATGCTTACTATGATGGAGGATTACTTTCCATTTATGGTGAAGCAACCCAATATGGTATAAAAACCTTCGGAGACTGGTTCCTTCCGGATTGTATTATCATCAATGATACCATCTATATAGCACAATGGAACATTAACGGTTTACCAGGTACTTCATCCGATCCACAATATAAACGCGGAGCTTTTCATGCCAGAGTAGAACTTTCTGATGTAGATTTACCAGACACCTTCACGGTGCAGGTTCCACTGGTAACCAGCGTAGATCCAAAAACTGGAAATCACTATATGCAGGCAATCAGCTTTGATATTTCCGGCTCTGTCAACGTAAAACCTGCAACTTCTACCTATACAGAAAGCGGCGCAGAGGTAACAATTGCACAGAGTAAAGTTTCTGCCTCTGGAACATATCTGGATCTTACTTGGAATTTTGGCAAGGACTATGACTCCTTCCAAAACTTTGATAACGTAATGAATGACGACAATATTCACAACTGGATATTCTGCAAAATTACAGATTCCAATGGAAATACTTACAATACCCAGACAGAAAATGCAGCTTTTCATTCCTCTAGCATGGAGAATGACTCAGACGATGGTGGAGAACGTGCTTATACCGACGATGATGGTAACTACTGTTTCCGCACACAGGTAGTTATTCCGACAATGACACAGGACTTCACTTCTCTGGAAGTCACCCCTTATGTTCATCTCGAAGATGGAACTGAAACTGATCTGGACTTTGCATCTTTCCAGGTGGATTATGAATAGTATAGTTTTGTCAAGGTTTCAGAAAGCCGGCAATTGCCGGCTTTCTGTTATGAACTCACTTCCCACCTTATTGATTTGCTTTTTTCTTTTCCTCTTCAAGCTCATGAATACGCGCTAAAGCCGCCTGTAATTCCTGATTTTTTTCATCCAATTCCTGATTCTTCTCATCCAATTCCTGATTCTTCTCATCCAGTTCCTGATTCTTTTCATCCAGTTCCTGATTCTTCTCACCTAATTTCTGATTTATAAGATCCAGTTCTTTTCCTTTTTGTTTCAAATCCTCCTGCATCTCATCAATCATCAACTGCACAGTATTCCGGTCAAGTTCCTGTAATTCTTTCGAAAACATATCCATCACTCCTTCGATATTTCGACAGATGTCATAGATTTGTTCATAGTATGCTCTGAACTCGGGATACTGCTCGATAATCGCAACAATCATTTCCGGATCATCTATACAAAAGAACGCAATCCATGCATCAAGTCGACTGTTTATCAGATACTTATTTTCTTTATTTTGCTGAATATTTTTAAAATTGTCAAGCGCTACGAATACATATTTTTGCAGCAGATTAAATTCCAGTCCCGAATCTGATTTTTGCCCGAAAGAATGAATATATACATCTGGAAATTTTTTAAATTCTGCAGGACTGTTTTCAAACAGCACAATTGTATATACATCTTTGATGTCTTTGTAACTGAATTTTTTCTTTCGTTCACTTCGCACCCGCTTATACTGCCGCAACAGCAAATCTGCGGAATAGCAGGCACTTCTTTCTCCCGGAAACTTATACCCAATTTTTTGAATTTCCAGATTTGCAATGCTGCCATTGGAAAGCTGCACTACAATATCCATAATAACAAGTGATGATTCATCTGCCAGTCGTGTTCCATCATTTGGTAAAACTTCCATCACATGAACCTCCTGCTTTAATAACAGAGACAATAACTCATCAATACGCTCTGGTGTTGACTCTGGATTCAAAATCTCTTTACTCACAAAATCATACATCACTTTTACTCCCCGCGCTCCAGTGCAAAAATCAAGAAATTCCTCCTGCCGTTCTTCTTCCCACGAATAAAACGTACTCCACATCTTTTCGTTGTTGTTAATCTCTTTCAAAATTGCTTCTCTGGTCTGCAGCATAGGAAAATAATCTCGTAACTTTTTTGTCATGCAAACAACCTCCTCCATATGAAATATTTACATATTTAAAGCGGACATTCGCAATCCGCTTCCGCTACTTGCTCATGAACGCAGTCGCTTTGCGACCTGTCAGTGGGAGCTTTTAACTCCCACTGGTTAAGTATCCCCCTTACCCACCACTTAGTGCTCTACGCGCTTGAAGCGGGGAAATGCTTATTCTGCGTTCAAGTTTCACTAGCCTTCTTTTCTTTCTATTTTCATAGTTTAACTAATACAATGTATCACTCTGTTTTTCTTGATATTTACCGAATCGGCGCAACAATATTTAGACTGCTCGTAAGATATCACCACTCTGATAACTATGCAATTTTATCTGAATCAGATTTGTTTGAAGAACGATAGCATGAATATATACCACTTCCCCCTGACCGTCAACCATAAATTTTTCTGCATTTCTTACACTATACAAATTGCACAACACGCATTTTTTCCCACAAATCCTTTATTTTCAAGGCATGCAAAAAGCAGGAGCAGAAAATTCTCAGATTTTCCACTCCCGCTTTTTACTCATTTTTATGCAATTTTACAATTACTCCTCTTCTGTTGTCTCTTCCGGAAGTTTGATTGCAAGTCCAAGTTCTTCTAACTGTTTCTCATCTACCGTACCTGGAGCTTCTGTCATCAGACAGGAAGCATCTTTTACTTTCGGGAATGCGATAACGTCACGGATAGAATCTGCATGTACCATATGCATTACCATACGATCTAAGCCGTAAGCCAGTCCTGCGTGTGGCGGTACACCGTACTTGAATGCGGAGAGCAGGAAACCAAACTGATCCCATGCACGCTCTTTTGTAAATCCAAGTACCTCAAACATTTTCTCCTGAATATCATCCTGATGGATACGGACAGAACCGCCGCCAAGCTCAGTACCGTTTAATACGATATCATATGCTTTTGCACGAACAGCGCCCGGATCAGAATCGATCTTATCCCAATCCTCTTCCATTGGCATAGTAAACGGATGATGCATTGCCATATAACGATTCTCTTCATCGGACCACTCCAGTAACGGGAACTCTGTTACCCAGAGGAAGTTGTACTGGTTCGGATCCAGCAGGTTCAGCTCTTTTGCCATATGAAGTCTTAATGCGCCAAGAACTGCCCAGACAACTTTATTTTTATCTGCAGCGAATAACAGCAGATCGCCCGGCTTTCCTTCCATAGCTTCTACTAATGCTGCAAGTTCTTCCTCTGTCATGAATTTTGCAAAAGAAGATTTGTATGTGCCATCTTCATTTACACACAGATAAGCCAGACCTTTTGCTCCGTATGTTTTTGCCAGATCAACCAGTTTATCGATCTGTTTACGTCCCATGGAAGCTTTGCCCGGAACAGCGATACCACGTACGCTGCCGCCGTTCTCTAATGCACCGGTAAATACACCGAATCCACAGTCTTTTACCACGTCAGATACGTCATGTAATTCCATGCCAAAACGGGTATCCGGTTTGTCAGAACCGTAACGATCCATAGCATCCTGCCATGTCATACGCGGAAGCGGGATCTGTACATCCACACCGATTGCCTCTTTGAATACATATTTTAACAGACGCTCATTTACATCTAATACGTCATCTACATCTACAAAAGACAGTTCCATGTCCGCCTGTGTAAACTCCGGCTGACGGTCAGCACGTAAATCCTCATCACGGAAACATTTTGTAATCTGGAAATAACGGTCATATCCGGAACACATCAACAGCTGTTTAAATAACTGTGGAGACTGCGGAAGCGCATAAAAACTTCCCGGATGCACACGGCTCGGTACCAGATAATCTCTTGCTCCCTCCGGAGTGGATTTTGTCAGAACCGGTGTCTCAATCTCGATAAAGCCTTCTTTTGCCATGAAATCACGCATCAGATAAGCCACTTTGCTTCTCAGCATCAGGTTACGCTGTAAGTCCGGACGACGAAGATCCAGGTAACGGTATTTCAGACGGATTTCATCTTTTGTCTGAGAATTCTCCTCAATATGGAAAGGCGGTGTATCAGACTCAGAAAGGATACGAAGACTTTCTGCAATTACTTCGATATCACCTGTTTTTAAGTTTTCATTTACTGCTGCGGAACGTTTCTGGATCTTACCAACAACAGCGATAACGTACTCACTTCTGAGTGTCTCTGCTTTTGCAAATCCGTCACTTCCTACACTGTTTTCATCAAATACGATCTGAAGCAGACCGGAACGGTCTCTCAGATCAATAAAGATCAGGCTGCCCAGATTTCTTCTTCTCTGTACCCATCCCATTACGGTAACGGTACTTCCGATATCTGCGCTGGATACCTCTGTACATCTATGGGATCTTTTCAATCCACGCATGGACTCTGCCATAATTTATTCCTCCTGTAATCACTCATGCACACTGCATTTTTATTTTCAAAAACCTACAATTTACATCAGCTTCATTTTTTATTTAAAAAATTCTACGAACTCCTCGTAACCTTCCTTGGAAAGCTGCTCTTTCTGGAATTTTTTATTTTTATTCATGCGGACAACCAGTACCTGCTCGCCGTTTGCACGTGCCTGCTGTGCCTGTCCGATCACTTCACTGAGTTTGTCTCCCGGATATCCTTTTTCAATCAGATATGCGGTCTTTTTCGGCTGCTCCGGAATCTTGAATCCGTTCTCCATCAGAAGCAGGATGATACGCTCAAATCCGATGGAAAATCCGCAAGCCGGAACATCTTTTCCGGTGAAGTTTCCAACCATCTTGTCGTAACGTCCGCCGCCACCGCAGCTTCCGCCAAACTCCGGAATCGCAATCTCAAAAATAGTTCCTGTATAGTAAGACATGCCTCGTACTAACGTTGGATCAAATACCAGCTCAAAAGATGCCATCTTCGTTGCATTTACTGCAGATGCGATCTCTTTCATGTTCTGAACAATCTCTGCATCCAGATAATCGCCTAAGGTGTCTGCCAGATAGCTGATGCCATCCTCTGCCTGCTCCACACCAGTGAACAGGGACAGATATTTATCGATTGCTTCCTGTGCATAACCTTCTTTTGCAAGCTCCTCTGCAACGCCTTCCAGACCAATCTTGTCCATCTTGTCCAGAATGATAAATACGGTATCAAATTCTTCCTCTGCAAATCCACTGTAAGCTGCCATTGCTTTTAAGATACGGCGCTCATTGATACGAATCTCAAAATTTTTGAATCCAAGTTTGCCAAGTGTGGTTGTAGTTGCAAGGATCAGTTCGATCTCTGCCAGGTTGGACGGCTCGCCAAGAATATCAATATCACACTGCATGAACTGACGATAACGACCTCTCTGCGGACGGTCTGCACGCCATACATTTCCCATCTGAAGTGCCTTAAATGGGGATGGCAGATCATTTGCATGGTTTGCATAGTAACGGCAAAGCGGTACAGTCAGATCATATCTCATACCGAAGTCAACCAGATCAGCCTCACTCTGTGCTGTCTCTAATTTCAATTTCTCTCCACGTTTTAATACTTTGAAAATCAGTTTCTCATTTTCTCCGCCCTGCTTGTTGCTCAGGTTTGCGATATCTTCCATACAAGGTGTCTCGATCGGGGTAAATCCGAATGCACGATAAGTCTCTTTGATCACGCTCTGTACATAATCACGGATCTGCATCTCATCCGGCATAATATCTTTCATACCGTTTACCGGTTTTTTCTTTAAAGCCACTGTATATCCTCCATTCCATACAGATTGCTCTGTATATTATATTCCTTAAAAACAGACTTCCGACATCTGCTTTCGTATACACTACAAAACACAGATATTTCTCATTTTCTGTGTTCACATACATAGTTTATTATACGTTTGTGAGTTTGATATAGCAAGTGTTTTATATAAGCTGACCACAGTTTTTCAGCAATTCCCGCTTCCGCTCTACCATCTCATCCACACGATCCAGGTAATTTGTAATATCCTTTACATTTCCCACACGTTCAATACGCTTGCCATCCTCAAAAACAACTTTGGTGGTAGCACCTGCGCCAAGTGCCATAATTGTCTGTTTTTCTTCCATGATCAGAATATTGTACACACCGGCTTTTCCCGGTTTCGCGTATCCAACATTTTCAAAATTACCTGCCATATTTTTCTGGCGATACAAATAATATGGTTCCAGTCCCATCTCGTGACAGCACTCTGCGGTCAGATCGATGGTCTGCGCGGTATTCTCGATATGCAGATCCTCATACTGTTCCTTCTGCATCCGAAGTCTGGCTGCACGTTTGATGGCCAGTGAATGAACTGTAATATTATCCGGATCCAGCTCTTCCAGCTGTCTCATAGTCTCACGTACATCCTCGATAGTCTCCTCCGGAAGTCCAACGATCAGATCCATGTTGATATTATCAAAACCAACTTCCCGTGCCAGTTTGAAACTGTCGATGGTCTGCTGCACGGTATGCTGACGACCGATGAGACGCAGCGTTTCTTCTTTCATTGTCTGTGGATTGATGGATATTCTGGAAATATTGTGTTTATGGATCACTTCCAGTTTTTCTCTGGTGATGCTGTCTGGTCTGCCAGCCTCTACGGTAAACTCCAGAAGCTGTGTCTGCTTCCGCATCTTACTACTTTCACAACAAGAACCTGAAGCATTGCCATGAGCTGCACCATTTTCAGAATCTACTCCAACCATAGAATTCTGTGTTTCATCTGCTGCATCTGCTTCATTCATATGTTCATCCACATAGATCATTCTGCCCTGCTCATCCGCAATTCCAAAATAGCTTCCGATCATAGTCAACAGACGATCCATCTGCTCTGCGGAAAGTGTCGTCGGTGTGCCTCCGCCAATATAAACGGAATTCAAAACCTTATGTTTACATGCCTCTGCTGTAAATGCAATTTCTTTCTCCAATGCGTCCAGATATTCATCCATGCGGTTCGCCCATTTTGCCAACGGATAAGAGGTAAATGAACAATACAGGCACGTACTCGGACAAAACGGAATACCCACATACAGACTGTAGCCATTCTCATAATCAATGCGGCTCAGCAGTTCCAGTTCACGTTTTGCAACGGCCAGACTCAGCTCGATTTTTTCATCCGAAGCAAAATACGTTTCCTTCATATAAGAACGAATCTCATCTTCACTTTTCCCTTCCTCCAGTAATTCCATCGGAATCTTGGTCGGACGAATACCAGTCAATGTACCCCACGGAAGCGTCTTTCCTGCATACAACGTCAGCAGGTAATACAACTGCTGTTTTAACTCATTTTTTGTCTTTTTCCGATCTGCGAAATCAACCAGGACGCTGCCGCCCAGTGTCATTTTTTCTTCTGCAACGTCATTTTTCTTATTCTGTTCAACGGATTCTTCTGAACTCTGGTCTGTATTCTCTGTTTCTTCTTTTGCTATATTATTTTCTTCCTGCTGTTCCCGCTCATAAAACTTAAAATCAATCATGTGGTTTTTCCGGTCATAATTTACCACAAGATGAAATACACTCTCCGGGAACTCCTCCCGCGGCATGGCTTTTACAAGCACATCATGCTGTGGATAAAACGCTTTTACCAGAGAATGAATATCATACTCAAAATCCGGCTCATTTAACTGTACTGTAATCATACTTATTTCCTTTTCCTATCTTTTTACGTCACAAAAGGAATTTCCATAAATACAAATGCATCTACCTGTTTCATGAAAATTCCTTTTAATTCCTTATGCTAAGTACATATTATACTGTTTCTCGTAACCAATCGTGGTACGTGCCTCATGTCCCGGCAGAACCGCAGTATCGTTTGGAAGCACAAACAGTTTTTCTTTTACGGAACGTACCAGATCTGACATGCTGCCACCCTTGAAATCCGTTCTTCCAACAGAACCGCAGAACAGGGTATCACCGCTTGCCAGCACTTTGTTTCCGTCAAAATAGTAACAGCATCCACCCTCAGTATGTCCCGGTGTGGAGATCACTTTGATTTTGAATCCGGCTAAATCCAGCACATCACCGTCTTTTGTATACACGTCTGCATCGTAAGTCTCCGGATTACCAAACATTGCAGATACATTTTTCTGTATATCATGCATGGTAGTTTCTTCTTTTTGGCTTGCATACACGGAAACACCAAATGCATCTGCCACCATACGTGCATGATGTGCATGATCATAATGTCCATGTGTCAACAAAACTGCCTGTAATTTTAATCCGCGCTCTTTGATACGGCGAATAAGATCTGCTCCGTCTCCGCCCGGATCAATGATCACCATTTCTTTTGTATCGGCATTTACGATAAAGTAACAGTTTGTTCCGATATCGCCAACGTTATATTCTTCAATTCTTAAATCTGCCATATACGCTCCTGTCTAAATACATCCCACATATTACACATGCAGTAAATGCGGTCAGTCATATCTATACTCTGTCAAACCATTTTACTAACCATACTTGTTGCTTATCAGCCTGTCGTACGCTCGATTTCAAATACGCTTTCAATCTGGCGCAGCTTTTCACTCAGCATACTCAGTTCATCTTTTCCTTTTGTGTAAAAAGAAACCACAATGGTTGCAATTCCTTTTTTACTGGTCCGTGAATTAATGGAATCAATATCAATGCCACGCTCGGTAAAGACTTTTGAAATATCTACCAGCAGACCGGTACGGTTGTTTCCATAAATTTTGAGTTCTGCAAGGTAACGGCCATGTCCGCCATTTTCCTCCTCTGCAGCCCCCTGCTGCCATTCTGCCTCGATGAGACGCTGTCTGTCAAAATCCGGCAGTTGCATGATATTAACGCAATCCGTTCTGTGAATGGACACGCCACGGCCTCTGGTGACAAATCCGACGATCTCGTCTCCCGGAACCGGACTGCAGCATTTGGAAAAATGTACTGCTACATCTGTCAGACCTTTGACAATAATACCACTTTTTTTGTGAGTCGTCCGCTCAACTTCTACATGTTTTTCTTTCTGTTCGGAAGCATTTTCCACAACCTGCGCATCTGTCAGTTCTTTCTTATGTTCCTTGCGGTACTCCTCCATCATGCGGTTAACAATCTGCGACTCTTTCAGTCCTCCATGACCAACCGCTGCTAATACAGAATCCCAGTCGCGGAATCCATATTTACGCTGTACTTTTGCCTGATATTCCGGCTTATTGATATCACCCAAATTAATGGATTTTGCTTTACAGTAATTGTTCAGCAATTCTTTTCCGCTGACAATATTTTCTTCCTTAAACTCATTGCGGAACCACTGGTTGATCTTATTTTTTGCCTGAGTACTCTTTACCAGATTGAGCCAGTCACGGCTCGGACCTTTGGAGTTTGCCGATGTCAGGATCTCGATTCTGTCACCGTTTCGAATATTATAATCGATCGTTACCAGACGACCGTTGACCTTTGCTCCGATCATCTTGTTGCCGACTGCAGAATGAATCGCATAGGCAAAATCAATTGGTGTGGACCCCTTCGGAAGGCTCTTGACATCACCGCTCGGTGTAAAGCAAAATACACTGTCGGAAAATAGATCCAAATCGCTCTTTAACAGGCTCATAAACTCTCTGTTGTCAGACATGTCCCGCTGCCACTCCAGAATCTGGCGCAGCCAGCTTAACTTCTCTTCCTCACCATTGATGCTGTTTCCATTATTTGCTTCTTTGTATTTCCAATGTGCGGCAATACCATACTCCGATGTACGATGCATCTCCTCTGTGCGAATCTGAATTTCAAACGGCTGACCGGTCGGCCCGATCAGGGTCGTATGCAGAGACTGATACATATTCGGCTTCGGCATTGCGATATAATCTTTAAAACGTCCCGGGATCGGTTTGTATTTCTCATGAATCACACCAAGTGCTGCGTAACAATCCTTCACATCATCCACGATAATACGGATGGCAAACAGATCGTAAATCTGATCCAAAGTCTTATTCTGGTTTACCATCTTTTTATAAATACTGAAAAAATGCTTTGCCCGCCCCATAACTGTTGCTTTGATACCCGCCTCCTTCAGACAGGCCTCCACATCAGTCATCAGTCTGTGAACATACGCATCCCGTGCCGATTTTCGAACTGATATTTTTTCCACCAGATCATAATAAGCTTCCGGCTCCAGGTATTTCAGAGACAGATCCTCCAGCTCGATCTTAATCTTGGAAATACCGAGACGCTGCGCGATCGGCGCATAGATATCCATGGTCTCACGGGCTTTTTCTTTCTGCTTCTCCGGCTTCATATATTTTAAGGTACGCATATTGTGCAGACGGTCTGCCAGCTTAATGATGATGACACGGATATCCTTTGCCATGGCAAGAAACATTTTTCGCAGGTTCTCTGCCTGCACCTCGATTTTGTCCGCATCATAAGCAATCTGCCCCAGTTTTGTAACACCATCTACCAGCAGTGCCACTTCCGGTCCAAATACGTCCTTGATCTCCTCATCTGTCATAACGGTGTCTTCCACTACGTCATGAAGCAGTCCGGCCACGATCGTCTCTTTATCCATCTCAAGTTCTGCCAGAATAATGGCTACATACAACGGATGAATGATGTACGGTTCTCCGGATTTGCGCACCTGTGTCTTATGCGCTTCCGAAGCAATCTGATATGCTTTTTCCACCATGGAAATATCCGCTGACGGATGATACATCTGTATGATTCTGATCAGATCTTTATGCAGTTCCTCCGGGCTGACAAAATCCCTGATTGGAACAATTGCCGAGTCCAAAACTGCTGCCGGCTCAATTGATTGAAGGGCAGCTTCATCTATCTGCATTTTTGTCTGCGGTATGTTCTTTTTTTCTGAATTTATCTGTTTTTCTTTTGTTTCCATCTCGATCCCACCTATTCCAACATTATAATGAAATTTGTCATAAATTGCAACGCTTTCCAAATGTAGATGCTGCCTGTAGCGCTGTCCACAATACCCGGACAGTAACCTGACTGTTACTCTTTAGAGTATCACACGAATCGCTAAAAAAATAGCTATTTTTTTGAATTTTCTTGAAAACAAGAGACTTTTCAGATACAATGCATAATAGAAATGCCAATTTACTATATTTTTTGGCAATTATAAGGAGGCAATTATGGCACAGAATCCAATCGTAACAATCGAAATGGAAAATGGCGATATCATCAAAGCAGAGCTTTATCCGGAAATCGCCCCAAATACAGTAAATAACTTCATCTCTCTGGTAAAAAAAGGCTTTTATGACGGTGTGATCTTCCACCGTGTCATCAAAGGATTCATGATCCAGGGTGGCGATCCGGAAGGAACCGGAATCGGTGGTCCTGGCTACAGCATCCACGGAGAGTTCTCTCACAATGGTTTCACAAACAACCTGAAACATACACCGGGTGTACTTTCCATGGCTCGTACTATGATGCCAAACTCCGCAGGAAGCCAGTTCTTCATCATGCATGCAGCTGCACCACATCTTGACGGTGAGTATGCAGGCTTTGGTAAAGTCATCGAAGGTATGGAGAATGTAAACAAGATTGCAGAGACACGCTGCGATTACAGTGATCGTCCGATGGCTCAGCAGAAAATGGCGAAAGTAACCATTGACACTTTCGGTGTGGACTATCCGGAGCCTGAGAAATGTTAATTCTTGTTTAGGGTGATTTGGAACAAGCAGAAACGAACTCCAACAAGAACCTGAAAAATTTTCTGTGACCTCTGCGTCGCTTTTTTCCGACCGCTCCCGCGAACTCGCCCGCAAAATCGGCGTGCTCAGACACACTCCCGCGGTCGGGCTAGACGCAGCGGTCACAACGAAAATTTTACAATGGTTCTTTCGTT
>NZ_CAKRAS010000060.1 GCF_934295145.1 uncultured Eubacterium sp.
GGTAGTTCCACATGCCGACAGGTTTCTTTTTGTCCGAACATCTTATAAATATGTTTTTATAAAGACGATGTATTTACTTTTCTAATGTACGAGTGTTTCAGACGAAATCTGATTAACGTACGTCTTTGTCAATCGGCTCAACTTTTAATACGCACATAGCGATGAGTCCGATAACAGCCATAACTGCCATGATGATGTAAGCGAGCTGACAAGTAGGATCGATTGAGTTACAAGCAGATACTACTGTGATACCAACACCTGTCATTACAGAGTTCAGCGGCTGAATAACAGAGAATGCGTTTTTGAAATCGTAACGTCCCCAGATAGCTGCTGTACAGGATACCATTAAGTTGGAAGATCCACCTAACATTACAGCAAGGATCGGAAGGGAAATGTAATGTAATGCAGTTACATGTGTTAAGCAGCAAATTACTGCTACAAAAGCCAGAACATTGATCAGAATACCTGTTTTCTTTGTGCCGATCTTAACGTCTAACCAACCTACTACGATAGATCCCGGGATAGCAAGTACACCTGCGATACCAAGCATCTGAAGTACGGTAGGAAGTTCATAACCCATAACCATGAATTTTGTTACGAAGTTGGACATGATACCCATGGACATGAAACCTGTGATACCAACTGCGATCCAGAGGATCCACATGCGTCCTGTTTTCAGACATTTACCAGCTGTCCATTTAGATGTTTTTAAGTACTCAAGAGCTGCCTGATGCTCAGCTTTTGCTTTCTCATTATCGAAGGACGGATCATTATCCGGGTAACCACCTTTTTCTTCCGGGAAATCACGAACGAAAAGAAGTACTACGATACCAACGATAACTGCAATAACAGCAACTGCCATGTAGTATGCGGAATATCCAACTGTGCCTACAAACATACCTGCTACTGCAGATGTTGTAGCTGCAGATAACGGATAACCTGCGGTACAAAGACCCATAGCTACACCACGTTTTGTCGGGAACCAGTGTCCGATGATCTCACCTGCAAGCAGCATTGCGGATGCAAGAGAGAATGTGTAAATTACTACATAACATACTACAACACCAACGGTGTTATGTACCTGACCGATCAGGACTGTAAATACAGCGGTGATGATCATGCTCAGTCCCCAGTAAAGACGGATTGACTGTTTGTTGATCAGACGTCCAAGGATAATACTACCGATGATACCAAATGGTACTGCGATCGTAGACATTGCGTAAACCGCACCCTGGTTGATACCAAGTCCGATAAATACATCACGGGTTACGTTCAGTGAATCAGATGTCAGTGCTGAATACACATAACATGAGAAAAATGCCAGAATTACGATGATGTAACCTTTTACACCAAGGTTCCAGCTGCTCGTTTTTTTGTTGTTCATTTCAACTTTCCTCCTAAACACCATAAAACCATTTTTTATTTTGTTTCAATAACAACTTCACCGGAACAGATAATAATGAAAAGACTTCATTTTCATGACACATGCCGAATTCTATCTGCTATCTGAATTCCATGTAACCAGGAATTCCTATATAGAAAGCAACAGCTCATGTATCTGCCCTGAAAACATAGCTATTTTAGCTTAAGGAAATCTTAAAGTCAATACATTTTCGACAAACTCCAGATGTATGCATCTCTCATTTATGTGCACCTTGCACAAGCACCACATCTATTAATGCATTTTACGCATTACTGCAATCCATTTTTCGGATATATCAGCTTCCATTTTTCCATTTTTGATATTTTTCTGCCATTTTTCCTGAAAGCATCCGATTTTTTAATCCATTTTTGTTATTAAAAAATCCACTTGTTCGGACTTAGATTGTTTTTATTTTTATACTTTTTTTAGAATTCCTCCGGTTTTTTCTTGTATCATGCACGATTTCTATTAAATTTTTGTTAATTTTTTCTCAAGCATTTCCATAAAAATAGCGATGGCTGGATTGTAGTTATTTTTCCTCCAGGCCATGGTAATATTGTGGTCTTTGGCTTCAGGCATATGAATGCTGCGTAGTACAACATGTGGATTCTGCCGCTCAATGGTACGGTTTGACGTGATCGCCACGCCGTTTCCAGTCTGTACCCAAAGCATAACATCCTCCATTTTTTCTACCAGAAGGAAATCCGGATGAACACCACAACGGGCACACAGATTTGTAATGTAGCTGTATCCTTCCTCACTGGCCTTCGGCCCAAGCTGGATAAAGCGCTCATCCTTCAGATCTTCCAGCCTCATCTGCTCCTGCTGCGCCAGTGGATGGTTGCGGTTCAGCATAATGCAGGAATCAAATTTCTGCACATTTACCGTCATCAGATCCGGTTTATCATACAGGGAAAATCCATATGTCAATATCAGATCCAGGTCTCCGGCGGCCAGACGCACCGGCAGTTCTCCCAGAGAAAAACGTTCCAGACTCATCTCAATATTTTCATAAGCCTCGCGAAATTCCCTGATAACATCGTCAAACAATTCCGAAATATCGTAAATATCCAGAAAGCCAATATGCAGCTCCCCTTCGTAACCGGAATTGGCATGTTTTGCATCTTCCACCGCCTCCGCATAATCCGTCAGAAGGTTTGACAGACGACTGTACAACACACTGCCACCCGGAGTCAGTTTCAGACGTTTTTTATCCCGGACAAACAGCTTGGTGCCCAGTTCTTCTTCCATGGCATTGATCTGGCGGCTCAGGGCCGGCTGCGTGATAAACAGACATTTGGCGGCTTCCGTAAAACTTAAGCATTCCGCCACTGTCACAAAATATTTAATCTGATTAAAAGTCATTTTTTCTTACGCCCCTACATTCCTTACTTTTACTTCCTGTCCACAGGCATTTTTCTTCCTAGCACTTATTATACCCTGGTTCATAACTCAAATGCAACTTTTCTATTACCAAAAGGCATATTTATATAAAGTTTTTGCATGTATTGATAAAGATACATCACTAGGCAGCTAATTTTGTTCATGATACACTAAATCTATCAGCGCAGTCCATTTCTTACGAATGTGATTGCCATACAGAATCCAATATCCATTTTTTAACAAGTAAACAGTATCATTACAGGAGGTTTTACAATGAAAATTTTAGGTATCGTGGCTGGACGTCACAATGGAAACAGCGAAATTTTAGTAAAAGAAGCTCTGCTTGCCTGTCAGGAGGCCGGTGCTGAATGCAAATTGATCAACTTATTTGACTACAACATCGAGCACTGTACCGGATGCGAAGGATGTACTATGCAGATGGGTAACGTAGCAATGGGAAAAGCTGAAAAATACAACGGCTGTATCTTAAAAGACAAAGATGATATGGATAAGATTGTTCAGGAAATGTACACCTGCAACGGAATCATCGTTGGTGTTCCGACTTATGATCTGACACCAAGTTCTCTGTATCTGAAATTTGCTCAGAGATTCCTGGCCTATGAGCTTTCTTTCCTGCTTGAGATTGGTGCAGTCAAAGAAGATCCTCATATGGTAGGCGGACTGATCGCAGTCGGCGGTTCCTGTCACGACTGGCAGACACTTGCTCTGGAAGGCATGAGCGCAACTATGTTTACACAGTCCGTTCAGGTTGTTGACCAGATGCTGTCCACCAGAAACGGCCGTCCGGGTAACGTATTACTGCGTGACGAGCAGATCGAGCGTGCTCACAAAATGGGTGAAAACATCGTTAAAGCAATCAATACTCCGGTAGAAGAGCGTGGATGGCTTGGTGATCCGGATCAGGGAATGTGCCCGAGATGTCATTCCGCACTGATCTACAAAGGCGACAAACACTGGGATGGTATTGAGTTCCCGTTCGAGTGCGCAGTTTGTGGTGCAGGTGGAGATCTTGTAAAAGACGAAAATGGCGAGTATAAATTCGTACTGGCTGAGAATGGCCTGATTCGTGATCGAAATGTAAACTCTGCCCGTGCGGAGCACTTAAATGAGATTATTAAGACAAGAATTGATTTCTTTGAACATATGGATGTGGTTCAGCAGAAATATGGAAAATATAAAGAACTGAAATTCCCGGCTATCTAAGGTCTTGTTTCGGGTAAGTTATTCTAACATTAACGTTGTGCTGTGCACGCTGATTTACGCTACAAAAAACACTGAAAATTGTAGTAACAAAGTTACTAACTGTTTTTAGATTCTGAGCCAGAGGGAAAAACGAGCCATCGCGAAGCGGCTTGTCCTTGATCAATCAAAAAAGGAACTGCTACACTGTTGTCAGCGACGGAAGAAATCTAACTGTTTTTGAGTTCCTCGCCGTCGGTAACAAACCTATAGCAGTTCTTTTTTTGTATTGTCAGGGATGGCGTATGATTGCCCCACACCTGAACTTCATCAATTTATCAGCGTCCACCACGCTTGTTCCATTTCCGGTTATTTTTAATCGTTTTGTAGCGACGGTCACGTCTTTCTTTTCTGCGATGGAAACGACGGATATTGTTATGCAGAAACCAGATCACCAGAATGATCACCACAGCTGCTGCCACACCGCCCCCCAGCAACAACAGTTTCTTTTTGCTGATGGAAATGCCGCTCTTTTTGCCGGTATTGTTTTTGGTTGTGTTTGTTGATTCTGCTGTTGCAGACGCATCATTTTGCGTCGAATTATCAGCCGATTGCACACTTCCGGATTTCTCACCAAACGGATATTCCGCTATTTTTGCGCCAGTCGTCACCACATTCGCAGTCCCGACCTGTCTGCCACCGTAAGAGTACACCAGAGTTCCCAGTATACTGTCACTGGTCTGGTCATAGTTTACTTCCGTCTGTGTATCAAGAAAATTTGCTGAAGCCGGCAGAATGATCTGCGCGCTGTCGTCTACTTTTGCAAATGCATTCCATTCGGTAAACAATGTATTATCACTGCTCTGCGTCTTCTCATACCGCGTCTCATTCTGTGCCACATTGTACATCTTGAAATTCTCAAAGCAGTAATCAAACAATGTTCTGGTATCCGTATACTGACCCCCTGCGGTACAACCCATAACGACACAAATCAGTGTCATGCCATCTTTTTCCGCAAAGGTTACCAGTGTATTTCCCGCATCGGATGTCCATCCTGTTTTTCCACCAATACAGTAATCATACAGATTCTGACGTCCCTTGTATGCACTGATCATCTGATGATGGTTGTTCAATGGTGTCGGATCCGCATGTTTGTTTGTCGGCGGGATCTCATAACGCACGGTTCCGACAATTTTACGGAACATGCTGTTTTTGATTGCCTCTCTGGAAATCAGTGCCATATCGCGGGCACTGACAACGTGGTTGGGATCTGGCAGACCGTTACAGTTATTAAAATGTGTATTGGTACAACCAAGCTCTGCGGCTTTCGTATTCATCATATCGATAAATTTCTGGTAGTCACCACCACCGACATGCTCTGCCACCGCATAAGAGCACTCATTGGCTGATTCCAGCATGATCGCATACAGACACTGCTCCAGTGTCATCTCTTCGTCCAGATCTCTGGCAATATGAGAAGTTCCACCCTCATTTTCATAAACTGCTGTTGCTGAAAAATGTACGATTTCATCCAGACTGCAATTTTCCAACGCCAGTAATGTCGTCATGATCTTGGTGATACTTGCCGGATATCTCGGTGTATCAGCATCTTTTTCATACAAAACTGTTCCCGTGGCCGCATCCATGATGATAGCACTTCCGGCCTGTACTTCCGGTCCCGTTGGCCACTGTGCTGCCTGCTCCTGCGTGTTATCCGTACTGGCATCTGTACCTTCTGCATACGCTGAAGTTGTGCCAAATATGCCAACTGCCATTGCTACACACAGAAAAACACCTGTCACTTTCTTTACTATTTTTTTCATTTTTTCCTCCAAATATAGCAAACAGGCAATGCCGCTTGCATACCTTAGCACCTTTATCTCTATTTTTCCCATAGATGCGTCAATTATATATCAGATGTGAGATGCACAGAAGAATATGTCATGCATTGCATGACGTGCATCTCGCAGCAAGAATGCCGAGGGCATTCTTGAATTAAATTCACATAATAACTATCATAGCAAAATTCGCAAATTCCGTCCAGTAAAACCACTTATCCTTCATAAAGAAACAAGAATTTGGTCGGAATTTTTACCGTATTTAAGTAAAATCCCTGGCATTTTCCTGACAAACAGCGGTATTTCTCTTGTCGCACCACGGAACTTATAGTAAAATACCCAACAGACACAAATCGTTTTTTACAGCGAAAGGAATTATTTTTATGAGATTAAGAAATGTACCGGGCTCCCGGGAAACCATCGCCGATCATCCGCTGTGTTTTCTTGAGGAGAACCCGCAGGCCGGCAACTGGCATACAATATTTGGAAATGACAATCCGATCCGCATTGAAGTAGGCATGGGAAAAGGTCAGTTTATTACTACCCTTGCGCAGCAGAATCCGGATATTAATTATATCGGCATTGAGAAATATTCCAGTGTGCTTGTCCGCGCTCTTGAAAAAACAGACGCCATGGAGACACAGCCGGAAAATCTGCGCTTCATTCGTATGGATGCAGAAAATATCTGCAATATGTTTGCAGAACATGAAGTAGATGGAATTTACCTGAACTTCTCTGATCCGTGGCCAAAGGATCGTCACGCAAAACGCCGCCTGACTTCTCAGACCTTCCTTGGCAGATATAACAAAATTTTGAAACCGGAAGGACATGTAGAATTCAAGACCGATAACAAAGATCTGTTCCAGTTTTCCTTAGAACAGGTAGAACCGGCAGGATGGCATCTGGATGCTTTTACCTGGGATCTGCATCACAACGAAAAACTGAATCAGGGAAATGTCATGACCGAATATGAGCAAAAATTTTCCTCTATGGGAAATCCAATCTGCAAAATGATCATTTCAAGATAACATCCGTAGGGCTGTTATCTAAAAAGCCCCATAGTATTCGTTACATACACATCGATAATATGCCCCCTTTTAGGTAGACAGTAAAAAGTTTATCTGAAAGGGGGCTTTTTCTATGGGTAAAGTTTTATCCCAGCAAATCCTGTTCTGCCACAGTTAATTCAGAACGCCACCCTTCTGCAGCAAGAAGTTTTAATTTTTCACTTTTTGCAAATCGTTTGATTTTTGCCTCACGGCTCATTGCTTCTGATTTCGTATCATGCACTTCCAGATATACCAGCTGCAACGGGCCGCGTCCCCGTGTATACTTTGCTCCTTTTCCACTGCGATGCTGTTCCAGACGCGCTGCAATATCATTGGTCCATCCGGTGTAGAGACTTCCATCCCCACACTTTAAGATATATGTATAATTTCTTGTTACTTCTTTCATATCAGTTCTTTTCTCTGTTTATTTGTATTTTACTCTGTTCATCTCATAAAAAGTACCGGCATACATACAATTTTACTTATTCAAGCAGAACATACATGAGATTTACGTATAAACCTCACATACATTCCACTTAAAAATTCAAGAATGCCCTCGGCATTCTTGTTGCTCACCACCTGCAGAGGTGGGAGTCATCTCACATCTGATATTATAAAAAGCAATCGACCTGCTGTACTTTACCCATATATACATCCCAAAAACGGATGCCGTTGTTTTTTCTTCACTGCCGGATGCGACGTCAGACACCAGACAGCCGATGCTTCTCTTCAGTAAAACTGTATCCCGTTTCATCGATTGCGGATTTTATTCGGTATATTGTTATTATACACAATTCCATGCAAAATGTGTGCTGTAAATATGATCCACAAAACGCACTGACTCATCTAACAAATGTTTTTTCCACACAGCATCCCAGCGTAAAAATATCATTTATCTTTTCAAGAATGCCCTCGGCATTCTTGTTGCGAGATGCACGTCATGCAACGCATGACATATTCTTCTGTGCATCTCTGCAATTCTGCCGGAGGCTATATCAGATGGGAGATTGAATCCCACCACTGATATAATCTTGTTGCTCACCACCCTATAGAGGTGGGAGTCATCTCTCATCTGATATAATCCAGTGGATTGATCGGATTTCCGCTCTTCGTCATGGCAAAATACAGGTTTGCGCCCTCCACAGAATAGTATTTTGTCGGCTCTGCCAGATAACCGATGGTATCGCCCTGGCTGACATAATCCCCAGCGGAAACTTCCAGTTCTTTCAACTGTCCGTAGATTGCCTGATAGTTGTCTCCCAGACCAATGGTCACGGTCTGTCCTGTCTCTGCGGTGGTGTCCACACCGATGATTTGTCCGTCTGCCGCCGCTGTTACTTTATCATTTACATGCCCCGCAATAATCACCGCCGGATTATATTTGTACTGATCCAGCGAAGCAAAATATACCGAATGATCCATGCTGTAATTCAAAATAACGTTTCCCTCCAACGGCCAGCTGATGGTATCCGATGCCGAAAAATGCATCACCGGCTCTTCACCGGTCTGGCTCTGCGCTGTGCTTGCTCCGGTATCGGTGCTTCCCTGCACCGAATCCGTCTGTAAGGTATCTGTCGCATTATTTTGCGCGCCGAGATTGTCAGAAGCCTGTTTCTCCGGTGTCTGGGTGACCATTGTTTCCTGTGTCTCATCATCAGTGGAAGCTGTGTCTGTTTTCGGTTCTACCCAGTCATTTTCTGTCAGTGTCACGGCCTCATTCTGTTCGTTCTGTGCGGACTTTCGCTCATACTGATATGCCCCCACCATGGCAACGACAGCCACCAGTGTCACCACCCCCGCCGTCACAAAAGATTTCTGTCTATAAATAAGTTCACGCCTTTTTTCCCGTTTTTCATTATTTTCCAATTTTTTCTGTTTTTCCATTTTTCTCCTCCAGATTCCAGTTATTACTTATGGTTTTACTGATATTCTTTCCGAAAAAAATAGATTTATTCCACGCAACTACCACTTTTCGATACTGACATCTGTGTAGTAATAGTTCAGAATTTCACGACAGTTTTTTCCCTGTTTTGCCAGTTCATTTGCCCCATATTGGCTGAGTCCCAATCCATGTCCGATACCTTTTGTAACGATACGGATTTTCCCGTCAAGTTCAGACAGATAAAAACAGGCAGAATTCAGATGTAACGCCTGGCGCACTGCTTCCCCGTTTGCCACCGTTGTTCCATAGGTTACTTCCGTCACATAACCTGCACTGTCGCGTTTGGATAATTCCAATGCACCGGGCATTTGATTCACATCCAATACCTCATCCTGAAAAATCGCTGCCAATGCATATACAATGTCCTGTTTTTCCATATAGCTGACAGACAAAAATCCATCCGCAAGCATATCATCTTCGCTATCAACGCTTTGCAGCCAAATATAATCTTCCTGTCCCGGAACTTCGGATGCATTTCGAGTTTTACAGTTTGCGGCATAGTGGTAAGCTGCCTGAATCGGCAAATCCTCATATGTCAGGATTTCACCAGAAGTCTCCTCCACAGCCTGTCTGAGTTTTTCCATGTTTGATTCATAAGAAATTCCCCAAAGTTTCTTTAATTCTTCTTCTGTGTAACTTTCTAATCCCGAATCAGACACAGACCATTCTGCATCTTCATTTGATCGTGATTTTTCTTCCATGCTTTCCTGATAGCTTTTCCACAGATTTGTTCGGGCAATGATCATCTGCGTCTTCAGGCACTCCGATTCACTGTCTGTTGAAATTTCCCGCGCTGCCACAAACGGTAATTGTTCTTCAATCTGAGTCTGCACGGGATCTGTCTGTTTTCCTCCAAAACCGCCTCTCACCCAGACTGTCAACAAATACGGAACGAAAATGATTAACATAAAAATTGAGCCATAAAGTTTAAATTTTTCTTTCATTCTAAACTTTATGACTCAGATTTATTTTTATACTACATTTCTGAAAACGCATTCGCCAAAGCTGCAAATTCCGCAAGTGTCAGTGCTTCGCCGCGGATTGTCAGCGGTTTATCAATCGCTGTGATCGCCGCCTCAATCTGTTCTTTGCTAAAATTAATCTCACCGGAATTTTTCAGTCCGTTGACCAGTGTCTTTCTGCGCTGATTGAAGGATGCGCGAATAATACGAAACATCAGTTTTTCGTCTTTGACATCAACGACTGGTGTCTCATGTCTGGTCAGACGGATCACTGCAGAACCGACATTCGGGCGTGGCATAAAACAGTTCGGCGGAACGTTTGCTACAATCTCCGGATTCGCATAATACTGTACCGCCAGAGATAAGGCTCCATATTCTTTGGAACCAGGACCGGTTTTCATACGGTCTGCAACTTCCTTCTGTACCATGATCGTGATACTCTCAATAGGTACATGACTCTCGAAAAGTCCCATGATGATCGGTGTCGTAATGTAATACGGCAGATTTGCAACGACCTTGATCGGACGGCCACCGTTTTTCTCTTCCACCAGTTTGTTGATATCTACTTTTAAAATATCTTCATTGATGACAGTTACGTTATCAAATGCTTTCAGCGTGTCTCCTTCCAGAATCGGGATCAGCACTTTGTCAATCTCCACTGCCACAACCTCACGGGCTGCGCAGGCCAGATACTGGGTCATAGTTCCAATACCCGGTCCAATCTCCAAAACAAAATCATCCGGTGTGATACCTGCCTCATCGATAATGCGCTCCAGTACATGGGTATCAATCAGGAAATTCTGGCCGAACTTTTTCTGAAATGCAAATTTATAACGATTTAATACCGCAATGGTCTCCTGCGGATTTCCAAGATACGGTTTTGGTCTGTTTTCACTCATATGATTCTCCTATATTTCAACGATTCAGAGTCATCTTATCAAATAATTGCAAATAACTTCTTTGCATTTTCTTCGGTAACAGCGATCACTTCTTCCTTGGAAATTCCTTTCAGATCTGCAATTTCCTGCGCCACATAATCGATATACGCAGAATTGTTGCGTTTTCCACGAAACGGTGTCGGTGCCATATACGGACAGTCCGTTTCCAGCAAAATACGCTCCAACGGAATCTGTCTGGCCGTTTCTTTTGCCTTTTTTGCATTTTTAAATGTAACGACACCGCCGAGTCCGATATGATATCCGAGTTTCACATATTCCTGCGCCATTTCCGGAGAATAGGAATAACAATGAATCACGCCGCGCTGATCTTTTCCTCTGGCTGCGATCAGATCAAAGGTATCCTTTGCCGCATCTCTGCTGTGTACCGCAATCGGAAGATCCAATTCATCTGCCAGTTCCATCTGACGAACAAACCAGTGCTGCTGCACTTCATGCGGCTGAACATCCCAGTGGTAATCCAGACCGATCTCACCGATAGCGACTACTTTTTCTTCCGTGCGAGCAGTTTCCCGCAGACGGGCAAAAGACTCCTCATTTAAATCTCCCACCTCATCCGGGTGAACGCCTACAGCTGCATAGATAAATGGATACTGATGTGACAGCTCCACACTGCGCCGGCAGCCTTCCAAAGATGCTCCGACATTTATGATCGTGCCGACATTCTGCTCTGCCATTCCGCGCAGCAGAGCATCTCTGTCTGTATCAAACTGTTCATCATCATAATGTGCATGTGTGTCAAAAATCATTAGCAGATCTCCGCTCCGGATGGCATTGCTTTCTCCGGTGTCATCAGAGACAGATTACCCTCTGCATCCTCTGCACATAACAGCATACCTTCCGAAAGTACGCCTGCCAGTTTTGCCGGTTTCAGATTTACAAGTACCATCACTTTCTTACCAACCATCTCTTCCGGTGTGTAATGTTTCTGAATTCCGGAAACAATCTGTTTTACCTGGCTTCCGATTTTTACCTGAGAGCAAAGCAGTTTTTTGGATTTTTTCACCTTTTCGCAGGCAATGATCTCACCAACCTGGAACTGCATTTTTCCAAAATCCTCAAAAGAAATTTCTTCTTTTGGCTCAATATCGATCGCTTCCTCATCTGCTTCTGCTTCCTTAGCCGGTGCTTCTTCTGCAACCTGTGGATGAAGCTCTTCTACTTTCTTCATAACTTCTGCAAGATCCAGACGTGCAAACAGGATTTCCGGTGCATCTGTCACTTTCAGACCATTCTCACGCAGGCCAAAGGTTGCCAGATCGTCAAAATCACGCTCTGCGCCGTTGATCTGAGCAAGGATTTTTGCAGATGTCTCCGGCAGGTAGCTCTTTAACAGCTCTGCACCGATATTGATACTCTCTACCAGGTTGTAGAGAACCTCTGCCAGACGATCCTGTTTTGCCTCGTCTTTTGCAAGCGCCCATGGCATGGTCTCGTCGATATATTTGTTACATCTCTTGAATAAGGTAAATACTTCTGAAATTGCGTCTGCCACACGTAACTGATCCATTTTTGCAGCTACTTTGTCGCGGGTTCCTGTCACAACGGCCTTGAGGTCAGCATCTACATCCTCTTCCACACCCGTTTTGTTTACCACGCCGCCGAAATATTTGTTGCTCATGGAAATCGTACGGTTTACAAGGTTTCCAAGGGTATTGGCAAGGTCAGAGTTTACACGCTCTACCATCAGCTCCCAGGAAATGGTTCCGTCATTTTCAAACGGCATCTCATGAAGTACAAAGTAACGAACCGCATCTACGCCGAAGAAATCTACCAGTTCATCTGCATACAGTACGTTGCCCTTTGATTTACTCATTTTTCCATCGCCCTGAAGCAGCCATGGATGACCAAATACCTGCTTTGGTAACGGAAGATCCAGTGCCATCAGGAAGATCGGCCAGTAAATCGTATGGAAACGGATGATATCTTTACCGATCAGATGAAGGTCTGCCGGCCAGTTTTTCTTGAACAGGTCCGAAGAATTTCCATCTGCATCGTAACCGATTTTTGTGATATAGTTTGTCAGCGCATCCAGCCATACATAGACAACATGCTTCGGATCAAAATCTACCGGAATACCCCAGCTGAAGGATGTTCTGGATACACACAGATCCTGCAGACCCGGAAGCAGGAAGTTGTTCATCATCTCATTTTTTCTGGAAACCGGCTGAATGAACTCCGGATGTGTGTTGATGTAGTCGATCAGACGATCCGCATATTTGCTCATTTTGAAGAAATATGCTTCCTCCTGAGCCGGCTGAACCTCACGGCCGCAGTCCGGGCATTTGCCATCTACCAGCTGAGACTCTGTGAAGAAAGACTCACACGGTGTACAATACATTCCTTCATAATATCCTTTGTAAATATCTCCCTGATCGTACAGTCTCTTGAAGATTTTCTGTACCTGTTTCTCATGATCCTCATCGGTTGTACGAATGAAGTTGTCATAAGAAGCATTCATCAGATCCCAGATACGTTTTACTTCTCCGGCCGTTTTGTCAACATATTCCTTCGGTGTCACACCGGCTGCCTCTGCCTTTAACTCGATCTTCTGACCATGCTCGTCTGTTCCGGTCTGGAAGTATACGTCATAACCTTCCTGACGTTTGTAACGGGCGATGCTGTCTGCCAGTACGATCTCATAAGTATTTCCAATGTGCGGTTTGCCTGATGTGTAGGCAATCGCTGTTGTCATATAATATTTTCCTTTGCAGGTTTTACACATAATCAAATCACTCCTTTTTGGTTTTATACGGACGAACTGTTGGAAAGAATACAACCGTAGACACGAACAATTTTCTGTGTCTGTTGCGCCGCTTATCTCCAAAGCGGAGGTTTCACCTCCACTTCGAAATGCTTCGCAAAATGTGCAGAGATTCGGATTTGAAATTTGTCTGCTTCGCAGACCCGAATCCTCGCACCAAGACTCGCATTAGCGAGTCTTGAATTAATCCGCGAACTCTCACGGAGGCGGGCTATGCTCACAGCCACGACGAAAATTGTCCTACCGTCTTACTGTTGTATTCTTTCCAACAGTTCTGCTCGCATAATACTCTACTAAAAAAAGCCTCAACAGTTCTTTTTCCTAGTAGTTAAGCGTATCACAGGCACTTTGAAAAGTCAATGAAGCAGACAGGCATAAAGCTGGTTTTCAGCAAAGATTTTTACAAAGCAATGCTCATTTACTCTGCAATTCTGCCGGAGGCTATATCTTTCCATATTTCTATATTGATTCTTATAAATGAGAAGCGTTATAATAGAAGCAATGAAAAAATCTATAAAGTTTCAGGAAAAATGCAGTACATACTTATTATACATAATACATGAGTATTTTTTCTGGAACTTTATTTTGCGTGAACATTCTTTTATACAATTTGCAACAGAAAGGGGTATATCAAACTATGGGGATTGCATTACACAAGAAAAAGACTTCACATTCTACCCTGATGACAGAAGGAAGTATCTGGAAACATATTTTATTTTTTTCAATTCCGCTAATTCTGGGAAATATGCTTCAGCAGTTATATAATACGGTCGACTCGATCGTGGTCGGAAATTTCCTTGGAAGTGAAGCGCTGGCCGCCGTTGGTTCCAGTTCCTCCCTGATCATGCTGCTGATTTCTTTCAGCATGGGAGCAGCTGCCGGTGCCGGTGTCATTGTCTCCCAGTTTATCGGTGCACAAAACAAAAAAGGAATCCATGAGTCCGTACATACTGCACTTGCGATCGCATTAATCCTCGGTGTCGTCCTGACAGCTGCCGGTCTCATTCTGTCTCCGCAGATTCTTCGCTGGATGGGCACACCGGAAGAAGTCATGCCTCAGTCCATCACTTATCTGCGGCTTTATTTTGCAGGCGTGATCTTCAGTATTCTTTATAATATGGCAAGTGGAATTTTGAACGCTGTCGGCAATTCCAAGCGTGCATTACTATATCTGGCAATTGCTTCTTTTACCAATATTATACTGGATCTGTTATTTATCCCAGTCTTGAAGATGGGCATTGCCGGCGCTGCGATTGCAACAGATATCAGTCAGCTGCTCTCTGCCGTACTCTGTATGCTTTATCTGATGCGTGTAAATGAAAGCTACAAAGTAGCCTTGAGAAAAATCCGGATTCATAAAGCGGTTGCCATCCGTATTATCCAGGTTGGTGTACCGACCGCCATCCAGAATACCGTAATCTCTTTTGCAAATGTTCTGGTTCAGGCCAGTGTCAACAGCTATGGTGCGCTCGCCATGGCAGGTTTTGCGGCATATATCAAGATTGATGGATTTAACATTCTGCCTGTCATGAGTTTCAGTATGGCAGCCACCACGTTTGCCGGACAGAATTACGGTGCCGGCAACATGGAGCGTGTGCGGAAAGGCATGCGCGTTACTGTCGCCATGGGTGTTATTTACTGTATCTGCGTCGGCAGTATCCTGTTATTATTTGCGCATCCGCTGATCGGTATCTTTTCCAAAGATCCGACCGTCATCGAATTTGGTGTAAGAGCCATGCTGTACTTCTGCCCGTTTTACTTTATGCTGGCAATTATGCATGGCCTGGCAGGAGCGATCCGTGGAGTCGGAAAATCGGTTCCGCCGATGGTCATTATCCTGATTTCACTGTGCGTTTACCGTGTGGTATGGATCCAGCTCGCGGTACCACATATTCCGACTATCGATGGTGTATACATGGTGTATCCGATTTCCTGGTTGATCGGTGCGATATTAATGGTTATTTATACAAAAAAAGCGTTTCCGAAGCAAACACCAAAGCAACGCATCTCTTTGTAATTCTTTCAATCGTTTGCACGAAGTGCTTTTATTCGATAGGAAATTCATCCTAATTTCCTATCGAATCAAAAAATCCCCGGCAGGATCTATTTCCTGCCAGGGATTTTTATTTAGGGAGAGTTCATTTAAGATTCAATTATCTTATCTGCGTTCAGATTAACCTTCAATGGCAATAAATTTGTTTTTCTCTTCTACTGCTTTCTGCTCTTTTTTCGGAACGGTAAAGCTTAAGATACCATTCTCATATTTCGGATGGATATCTTCTACTGCTACATGCTCGCCCACATAGAAGCTTCTGCTCATAGCGCCTGCATAACGCTCACGTCTTACATATTTCTTATCTTTCTGCTCTTCATCTTTGTCAAGACCTTTTGCTGCGCTGACGGTTAATGTACCGTTTTCCAGTTTCATTGTAATCTCATCTTTCTTGAAGCCAGGAAGATCGATATCTACTTCATATCCGTTTTCGGTATCTTTGACATCTGTCTTCATCATGTTTTTCGCATGTTTGCCATACAAAGCTTTCTCAATATTTGCACTGTCTGTAAAATCCGGGAATGCAAAGTCACTCATAAAATCATCAAATAAGTTTTCTCCAAAAATTCTAGGCATCATCATAAGTCATTACTCCTTTCAGTAATTGTCTTTATTTTCTGCACATTCGGAGTAACCGAAGTGTTGTTCTCATTGAGCATTGGATTTTGGGATCTTCGGAATTTTTCTTTGTTCCTTTTATCTCTCCTCCTTTGTTCTATCTGTACTATAGCACCTATTATTAGCCATGTCAAGAGGTGAGTGCTAATTTTTTGAGATTTTTTTTGCAAACCTTGATTTTACGGGGTTTGCAACACTTTTTCTT
>NZ_CAKRAS010000061.1 GCF_934295145.1 uncultured Eubacterium sp.
GAATTCTGTATTCTACGAAATTCACATTTTATTTTTGTATAATAGTAACAAAAAAGTTCGATTTCAAACTCTGAAATCGAACTTTTCTTGTTACATATTGATAATTTTCTTTTCATCCTCAAATCTGATTTTAAGGATATATCACGCAAAATACACGTTACAAATTCAACAACGAGAACTGATCCCCGGCATACTGCCGCAGCCGCACCAGCAGTCTCTGATGCTCTTCCTTCTCCAGATGCGGATCTTCTTTCATAAGCACCGACACCTCATAGGAAGCTTTGCTCAGCACATCCGCATCCTGAAACACATCTGCCAGTTGGAACTGATAATCTCCACTCTGGCGGATGCCAAAGAAATCGCCTGGGCCACGCAGCTTCAGGTCTTCACCGGCGATAAAGAAACCGTCATTGGATTTATTTAAAATCTCCAGACGTTTATTTTTCGTCTGCTCTTCCTTGCCCTGCATTAATATGCAGTAAGACTGCGCATCACCACGGCCGACACGCCCCCGCAGCTGATGCAGCTGAGCCAGGCCGAACCGCTCTGCATTTTCAATCATCATGACAGTGGCATTTGGTACGTCCACACCAACTTCCACAACCGTCGTTGACACCAGTATCTGGATTTTGTTCTCCTGAAATTCCTGCATCACGGCATTTTTTTCATCCGGTTTCATTTTCCCATGCAGCATACCAACTTTGATATCCGATGGAAAAATCTGTTGCAGCTGCGCCGCATAATCCAGAACGTTTTCGCCTTCTGCCAGTTCACTTTCCTCTACCAGCGGACAGATCACATATACCTGATGTCCGGCGCGGATCTCTTTTTCCATAAATTTGTATGCGGTCTTACGATAGGACGTATTCACCACGCAGTTTTTGATTGGAAGCCGCTTTGCAGGTACTTCATCGATCACGGAAATATCCAAATCACCGTATAAAATAATGGCTAATGTTCGCGGAATCGGTGTCGCACTCATAACCAAAATATGCGGATGGGAACCTTTTAAGGAAAAGGTCTCTCTCTGCTTTACTCCGAAACGATGCTGCTCGTCGGTGATAACCAGTGCCAGATTCCTATACTGCACGTTTTCCTGAATTAACGCATGTGTTCCTACGACTAGGGCTGGCTGATCGGATTCCAGAACTGCAGAGGCTGCCCTGCGGGCTTTCACACCCATGGAACCAGTTAGCAACACCACCGGAATCTCTATGCTATTTGCTTCCAGAAATTGTGTCAGTTTTTCATAATGCTGCTGCGCCAGTACTTCTGTAGGCGCCATGATTGCTGCCTGATAGCCATTGTGCGCCACTTCCAGCATGGACAGAAAAGCTACTATTGTCTTACCGGAACCAACATCCCCCTGCACCAGTCGCTGCATAATGCACGGTTCCCGCAGATCAGAGCGAATCTGCGCCACTGCACGCTTCTGTGCGCCGGTCAGCTCATAGGGCAGACCGTTCATCAGATCTTCCACAAAGGAATCATCTGCGAAAGTAAACTCGTTTTTTAATTTTTGTGTATTCTCTTTTGATAACTGCATACTGAGCAGGAAGAAGAAAAACTCGTCAAATACAAAACGATTTCTGGCAATAATACAGTTTTCCTCATTTTCCGGAAAATGCATGTTTTTCAGTGCAAAATTGTACTCGCTGAGATGATTGCGGATGCGGATATCCTCCGGCAGATATTCCATCTCTAACGGAATTTCCTCCATGGCGGCATGCACTGTTTTTACAATTAAGTTGTTGGTAACACCTTTTGTCAGGCTATAATGCGGCTGCAAGGTCTTTTGCAATGCCTCATACTGTCCCAGGCTGAAAATCTGGGGCTGTTCCATGGTCAGACGGTCCTCTTTCTGGTTGACCTTTCCATAAAAGACATACCATCCGCCGGGGCGAATCAGTGATCGGATATAAGGACTGCGAAACCAGATCAGGCGCAGGGTTTGATTCTCGCCTTTTACGTCCAGCAAGGCCACCTGCTGGCGGGAATGGGTATTGACAGTGGGTGTCTTTTTTACACAGACATGCAAAGCGTTTTTTCTGCCTTCCACCACCTGTTCCACCTCACACAGATCCGGATATTTTTCATAATCACGGGGAAAATATAGGAGTATATCACCGACGGTGTATACTCCTAACTGTTGAAATAACTGTTCTGTTTTCGCCCCGATTCCTTTGATTTCACGAACAGGGGAATTAAGATTCATATAAACTCCTTACTCTACAGAAATAACGTAATAGTAAATCGGCTGACCACCGAACTGTACTTCTACTTCACACTCCGGATAAGTCTCCTCAAAGTATTTCTGTAATGCATTGACAGCTTCCGGAAGTACTTCCTCTCCATAATAAATACAAATGAAGGCGGATTCTTCGTCGATCATCTGGGCTACCATATCTTTGGTAACATCCTCGCGGTCTGCACCGACGGAAAGGATGGAGGAATCGCCGATTCCCATGTAATCGCCCTCTTTGATCTCTTTGTCATCGATCACGGTATCACGGACTGCATACGTAACCTGTCCGGTTTTTACTGCTGCGATCGCTTCCAGCATGTTGTCTTTATTCTCCTCCGGGGACTGCTCCGGAATGAAGTTGATCATTGCGGAAATTCCCTGCGGGATTGTCTTTGTCGGGATGACAATGATGTCTTTGTCTTCCACAAGCATTGCTGCCTGATTTGCTGCCAGAATAATGTTTTTATTATTCGGGAAGATGAAGATATGGTCTGCATTTACATGCTCAATGGCATTCAGCATATCCTCAGTACTCGGGTTCATTGTCTGTCCACCTTCGATCAGATAGTCTACGCCAAGTCCGTTAAATACCTCGTTGACACCCTCACCGATGGAAACTGCGATAAATCCCATGTCTTTTTTCGGGCCTTCCGCTGCTTTTGCCTTCTCTTCCGCTTCTTTTTCCTGCTCTTTTGCAAGTTTCTCTGCGTCTTTGATCAGTTTTTCCTGATGCTCTTCACGCATGTTGTCAATTTTGATGCGGCTTAAGGAACCAAAGGTCAGTGCTTTCTGTAATACCAGTCCCGGATCATTGGTATGTACATGTGTCTTTACGATTTCCTCGTCAGCCACCAGTACGATGGAATCACCCATGGACTGCAGGAATGCACGGTACTCGTCCTCTTCTGCCTCTGTCAGCGGTTTGTTTAATACAATGATAAACTCAGTACAGTAACCAAATTTGATCTCTGCTTCTGTCTGTGCGGAGATTTTAACCACACCGGAAGATGCCGGAGCAGCTTCGATGGTATAATCAATCTCTTTGCCAAGAAATGCATCCTGCGCACCTTTCAGGACTTCTACCAGTCCCTGTCCGCCGGAATCCACAACACCTGCCTGTTTTAATACCGGAAGCATCTCCGGTGTCAGAGCCAGCACACGCTCTGCTTCTGCAATGATAGCGGCAATGTACTGCTCCATGTTGTAATCATCATCACAGGAAAGTTCCAGAGCCTTCTCAGCTGCGCCTTTGGCAACGGTAAGGATTGTTCCTTCCTTTGGTTTCATAACCGCTTTGTAGGCAGTCTCACATGCTTTCTGGAAAGCTTCACACAGAACAAGTTTATCGATCTCATCATAATGCTTGATGGTCTTTGTAAATCCACGGAACAACTGGGACAGAATAACACCTGAGTTTCCGCGTGCTCCACGCAGAGAACCGGATGAAATTGCTTTTGCAAGATCTTTCATTACCGGTTTCTCCACAGCAGCGACTTCCTTTGCTGCGGAAATGATCGTCATGCTCATGTTTGTACCGGTATCACCATCCGGAACTGGAAACACATTCAGCTCGTTGATCCACTCTTTCTTTGCTTCCAGATTCTTCGCTCCTGCTAAAAACATTTTTGACAGAAGCGCTGCATCTATTGTCTGTATATCCACACTCAATTCCTCCTTAATCAATGACTCTGACACCTTCTACAAAGATATTGATTTTCTCGATCTTCATACCGGTGAATTCTTCCACTTTATATTTTACGGTGGAAATCAGATTATCTGATACGGTGGAAATACTTACACCGTATGATACGATCACATGGAAATCCAGTGTGATCCGATTATTCTCTTCAATCTTTACAGAGATACCATGATGAAGATAATCCTTTTTTAACAATTTTACAAGACCATCTTTCATATTGACAGCTGCCATTCCTACGATACCAAAACATTCTACGGCCACAGAACCGGCATAGGTTGCTACTACTTCCGAATCTATACTAACCGTTCCAAGAGAATTTTCAAACTGACCTCTCATACTTGCTCCTCCACGCTTTTTATTTTCAGGCAATATTCCTGCATCAGAATACGTAAATATATCCTAACTCTTAATGTGCAGTCTTGCCCATATTTTCATATATGCCTTATTATACCCATTTTTTCACAAAAAAGGAATAGTGAAATCAAAAATATATCAAGTTTTCCGAATTTTTTTCATTTTTTTCAAAATAATTGTTGCATTATTGGAATTCATCTGATAGAATACATTTGTTGTGAGTTCGCAGAACATACGAACTTAGTAAACGCAAGGAGGTGCAATCATGGCAAAGTGCAGTGTTTGTGGAAAAGGCGCTCATTTCGGAAACAATGTGAGTCATTCTCATAGAAGATCTAATAGAATGTGGAAATCAAACATCAAGAAAGTTAAATGTAATGTTAATGGTACTCATAAATCATTATACGTTTGTGCTTCTTGTCTGAGATCCAACAAAGTTGAAAGAGCATAAGAAAAAACATTGAGGTGACTGGCAGATATCTGCCAGTCATTTTTACGTTTTACAATATAGAGTATACCCCAGCAGCATAAATCCGCTGGCGATCAAGATTCCAACAAAGTCATTTGGCATAAACAGCATAATGAGCATACCGATGCCAATCCAAAACAGGATAAATCCTGCCAGTTGTTTGGTCGTTCTGTTACACATAAAAAATCCCCTGCACTATCTTATGATAATGCAGGGGATTTTACCACTTATAATATTATCTCAGGGAAGATTCTATTCTTCACTGAGATTGAGCATATCTTTCATTTCTTCAGCAGCTTCCTTTTTTGCCTCTTTTCTGGCTTCTGCCTCTTCCGGATTCTTTTTTTCATCCATCTTCTTCATAAATTTGTCAACAAAATCCGGTATCATGTCAAGCAGCTTGGAAATGCCATCCTGATTTTTTACACTGACCAGACGGGTGCTTCCATTCTGGATCACCAGCACGGAGCTTGGAGACATCTTTCCACCGATACCGCCGCCACTGTTTTTTTTCTTTTCCCCACAAAATGCGCCGGCACCCATGCCAAAGGATACGTCCACCAGTGGAAGAATGATGGTCTCTCCTACCTGAATCGGCTCACCGACCACCGTTTTTGAAGATACAAATCCATCCATTCCTTTCATCAGAGATTCCACTGTTGTTTGAAATGTATTTTTATTCTCTGCCATTTTTCTGATACCTCCTGTTATTTGTTCTCTCTTATCGCATGAATCATATTGCGTATTTTCTTGTCCCTGAGCAGCCGAATGATCAAAATCACAAGATGGATGCAGCACATATGTCCCCGGCTGTACACCTGACCCTGTATATAATTGTCCTCTGCTTCAAAATCCGGTTCGATCTGCAGTTCCGTCTGATAGAATAAGGGAACCATGGCGATTCCGCCAAGTACCTGTCCGGTGTCCGCCGGATTTGATAAGCCAAATTTCAGATGTCCTTGCAGGACTCTCGGCCGGATATGCAGGAGAAATACTTTTAATTTCACCCAGATGGCCGGGATCAGTTCCTGTTCCCGTAAAAACTGAATAACGGCAATGCCACTTTTCACTTTGTCCTTGATGGAATTTGCCTTTCCATGAGCCGATTTCAATTTATCCAGAACAGATTGCTTTTCTTCATTCACATTTTCTGAACGGATATCTTCCTGTTCTGCTGATACTTTTTCGTTGCTTTTTTTAACAACTTTATCAGTTCTTTCTGTAATCTCTTCTGTTTCTCCTGAAGAATCCGAAGCTTCTGCTCTGTTTTCACTTTCAACAGCTTCTCCCTGTTGTCTGCGGAATTCTTCTCTCTGCTGCGCCCTCGCATCCCGATCCGCTGCTTCCTGCTGCTTCTGTTTTTCGTTCTGACGCACCTGTTTCTTTCGCTCTTTGGCTTCTTTCTTCTGTTGCTTTAACTGTTTCTTCCGGGCTTTTGCTTCTTTTTTCGCCTTTCTGTCCGCTACTGCCTCCGGATCTGTAAAATCAATCACAAACCACAGGATCTTCAACACAGCATAAGCCTTTTCCTTCCAGCGAAACTCAAATCGGACCAGCTGCCCCAGCCAGTGAACCCTGGCTTTGAATTCCTTTTGATCAATATCTGCATCCAGTTCATAGCAGACAGGCACAAATAAAACCACCGCAATGATTCCAAGGATCACACAGAGAACAATGCCTATGATCTTTAAGATCGTAAAAAAAATCATCATGTCTGCATCACCTCTTCCCCGGGAATCGGTTTCTGCTCAATCTGCAGATAAGAGGCGATATCAAAATTCCCCTGTTCATGATACACCGTATCGATGATCTGACGCATCAGCTCTAACGCCTGCCCTCTGCTTTTTCCCATTCCAATGATGCAAAGGGATTCCCGTGGATAGCGACTCTGCTGCAGCAAGATACTCGGGATCAGTTCCAGCAGGGCACCCTCACGCTTTGGCAGATTGATCAGATATACTCCCTTATGCGCTTTTCCATGTTCAATCTTATATTTCAATCGATTGATATGGTGAATATATTTTTTATCAAAATATAAATCTCTGTACCAATACATGTAATGTTCCCTCAATTATAGTTTTAACTGAAATTTTTTCACATATACAAAGAACAGAATTAATAAAACCATCTGGCCAGATTGTTTTACTAATTCTGTCTACTCCGGATTCTAAAAATACTTCTTTGTTCCCCACAGATTGCTCCGTTTCAGGTCAAGATACTCTTGATAAGCTTTTTCCAGAATCTGTTTCTCATTTGCAAATTTCAGCAGATGGTAGGCTTCATGATATTTATAATAACCGGAATCCACGAAATATTCTTCGCGTTGCGGTTTGCTATAATAACTGTCCGCCATCATCAGGTACCAATGCACCTGTTTTTCTACAGTATCCTCAGGAACTGTAAATGTATACTGGCTCTTTCCCACATATTTTATAATGGAGGCATCTACGCCAGTCTCCTCTCTGACTTCTCTTGCAGCAGTATCCTTATACTCCTCGCCGGCTTCTACCGTTCCTTTCGGCAAAACCCAGCCTTCATATTTGTTACGATAATTTTTATACAGCAACAGAATCTTACCACGGAATATAACCACACCGCCACAACTGGTTGCTTCTATCATTGCAAGCCCTCCCGATGTGGTCTCAAATCTGGTTTTAAGTATACGCCTTTTGGAGTTAACTTGCAATACCTCGCCTATTTTTATTTGTTGAAATATACGTCAAAAATCTGTTTTGTCACCGGTACCGCGGACTGGCTTCCGGATCCGCCATCCTCTACTACAACCGCAATGGCGATATCATTATAGCCATTCTTTTGACCGTAACCGACGAACCATCCATGGCTGTCACCGGCACTGTTATACTCGGCAGATCCTGTCTTGCCGTATGCGGTATAACTCTGACCGTTTAATGCTTTTCCGGTTCCGTTTTCTACCACGCCACGCATAAAGTCCTGAAGCAGTGCTGCATCGGAAGATGAAATCAGCTGCCCGTATTCTTTTTCTTTATAATTTTTTACATGGATTCCGCCGTCATTTTCCACATGATCTACCACGTAAGGCTCCATTGCCACACCATTATTTGCAATCGCACCTGCCACAAACACCATATGAAGCGGAGATACCAGCGTATCACCCTGACCAATGGAAGTCTGCATGATCTTGCCTTTATCCGCATCTGCAGTCAGTGCAAAGCTGCTCTTGCTTCCTGCAAGGCTTCCCGGCAGTTTCTGATTGAACATCATACTCTCACACAGGTTTCGGAAACTGGAAATATCCAGTGACAGACCGATATTGGAAAAAGAGGTATTACAGGAATTTGCAAAGGAATCCTTCAAGTTTTCCTGTCCATGTACTGCTTTGTGATAACAGTGGATCTCATTGCCATCCACATTTAATTCACCTTCACAGTCAAAACGATAATCCTGATAGTTTGGATTTTCATGTATGTATTCCAGTGTAGTAAAAATCTTAAACGTAGATCCCGGTGGATATAAACCGGAAGTAACACGATTTAACAGCACACTACTGGTTTCATCCGACACGATATCATCCCATTTATCCGCCAGTGTATTCGGATCATAATCCGGTTTTGACACCATGGCAAGGATTTTTCCGGTCTTTGCCTCCATGACAACCACTGCGCCATCCCGGTCACCAAGTGCATTATAAGCTGTCTTCTGCACATCGTAATCCAGTGTAGTCACAAGGGTGTCTCCCTGATTTTTCTCATCTTTGAGATCGTTGATGATCTGGGTCAGGAAAAAGGAATGGGAACGCAGCAGATTGAAATTATACTGAGACTCCAGCCCGCCTTTTCCATTGTTCATATATCCAACCACATGAGCAAACATACGGCCATATGGATATTCCCTGGTCTCGTTTCCGTCGTCGTTTGTCTTTGTGGTCGCAAGCACTGTGCCATCCGCCGTTGTGATATCTCCCCGGATGACATGCTCCGCATACAGATCCAGACGGGAGTTATAGGAACTGTTGATGACACTCTCACTTTTTACCAGCTGAAAATATACAAAATAGCCGATCATTCCGATAAAGATTGCCAGAAACAGATAGGTAATGATCAGAAATTCCAGATTTCTACCAGATTTCCTCGACTTCCTTCTCATCGAACCGCGAGGACCTGCCGTTTCGCGTTCTGCCTGATCCAGATTCATGATCTCGATACCCTGTCTGACCTGATTTGTCCTTCGGCTTCTGCTGTTTTTTCCGGTCGATGCTTTGCTTCGGGCCGTTTTTCTTCTTTTGTTTTCGTCCTCGATTCTTCTGCTCATCGAATTCTCCTTCTTCATCCTGCCTCATAATATACAGTCCCTGAATAATGGCAAACATGACCATCGTACACAAAATGGAACTTCCTCCGTAACTGATCAGTGGAAGGGTCAGTCCTGTTGACGGAATGAATTTTATAACACCACCAACATTTAAAAACACCTGAACACCGTATACGCAGCCAAGTCCCAGTGCGATCAGCTTATAAAACTGATCTTTGATCTGCATCGCAATATTCAGAAACATCAGGAAGCAGCTGAAACATACTAATACAATGCATACCGCAAAGGCTCCACCCATCTCTTCTGAAATGGATGCAAACACAAAGTCAGATGCTCCCAGTGGTATTTTATCTGGCATTCCCTGATAGAGTCCCATGCCGAACCAACCGCCGGTTCCAATGGCAAATAAAGCCTGTGCCACCTGCCAGCCGCCGCCATGAATGGATGCAAAAGGATCTTTCCATGCCTCGATTCGCACCCGCACATGGGAAAACAGCTTCGATCCGGCGATTGCGGCCAGGCATCCCACACCAAGGCCACCGAAAAAATATACCGGTTTCCGGGTTGCTACATACAACATTACCACATAGGTTAAAAAGAAGATCAAGGCCGCTCCAAGGTCTGTAGACAATACGAGGATTCCCACATGCACCGCCGCTGCAACAGTGGTAATACATACCTGTCGGAAATCTGTCGCTTCGTACAACATGCAGGCCACAAAAAAAACAAATATAATTTTTACAAACTCGGAAGGCTGCAGTGTAATACCTGCAACGGTAAAGGACAGATGTGCACCGCCACTCATTTTTCCAAGTACAAGAACGATTCCAAGTGCTACCACACCGATGGCACAGTAAAACCAGGTAAATTTCCTTAAAAATTTCAATTTTCTGACCAGAATCGGGATAAATGCTGAGATCACTGCCGCTGCAACCGCAATTTCAAACTGGCGGATCGCATTCTCAAAATTTAATCTGGTCAGGATAATAAATCCGATCAGCATCAGCATACACATATGATTTACAACCAGCCGTGCTGCCCGCTTGTATATGATCCGATAGATCAGGAACAAAAACAGGACAAACAGCACCTGTGCTCCGTAAAAGATCAGAATCTTCAGTTCTTTGGTCACGGCAAACAGAACCATGAATGCATCCAGATGGATCAGCATCATACAGGTGGTCTGTGCTTTATACATCCGCTTCTGCCGTTCTTCGTTTTTTACAACCAGTACTACATAACTGTACCAGGTGTAAATAGCAAAAAGAATGATCATCACATATTTAGATAATTCTGTGATCAAATGTATCATAATTTCTCCTTACTTGTGCGTCAGTCAACGCCTCTTCGAAAATGTCCGTTGGTAAAGGTTCCCTCTTTTGGTGCCGGAACCTCTTTCCCACCGATAAAGGCATCCGCATACTGATTCAGAATTTCCTGTATCTTCCGCTCGCTCTCATTTCGGAATACGATCCGGTAGGAAGCAAAATTCAGATTGCGGATAGTTTTTGTCTGATGAAGCAGGCTGGTCGGCTGACTGTTGTAGATCACGTTATAGCAGTGTCTGCAGTTACGCACCACTTCAAACTGCTTCTGATAACGGTCATTCAGATATAAATGCTCATTTTGTGCTCCTGCGCCATGCTTTTCTTTGATACAGGATGCATAATTTTTGTATACACACTGTGCAGATATCATCAGCGGCGCATAACCATAAAGCATCAGCTCCGCCTGTTCATTTTGCATATGCACCAGTTCTTTGCTGTTCAGCTCCTGAGATGCCGTATAACCCGCAAATCCATCTGTCAGGAAATCTGCGGCTGCCTCATTAGAAAATACATACAATCCTGCATCCAGCGCCAGTTTTTCTGTCGGGATTCCAAGCGTTTCTTCTGCAAATCCGATGCCGTCATAACTGCGCACCCAGATTTTGTCAAAAACCTGCAAATCTGCGGCTACTTTCTGCAACATTCCCTCGGAATTTTCACGCAGAACATAAGGGAAAGCAAAGCCTGCCTGTTTTCCTGCCTGATGAATCTGCTCCACAAGGCGCTGTTCTGTTCCACAGTCCTCCAGTGTGATCATTCCAACACTCGGATTCTGCAACAGTATCGGAAGATGTTTTGTCGAAGAGATCCACACATTCAGCAGTGGCTTTCCATCTTCGGTGTCTGATGCTGTACCTTTAAATTCATACGGATTTTCCTGCTGTTTTGCAGGTGCTTTTCTTCGTCCCTGTTCCAACAGCTGATCCTGTAACTGTTCTAATGCACTTCTGCGCAGTTCATTTAACTGTCCCACCGGAACAAACAGCCCATCCTCCAGGCTGATTTCCAGTTCTTCCGCCTCGAATGGGGTATCTCCGGTCTTGCGCAGTCTCTTTTCCAGTTCCTCCCGGGATAATGGGCGGTTCTGAGCCAGGCCCGGACAGACTCCGGTCACAGTAACTGCCGATGTATTTGTTTCGCCATCCATTAGTGTCACGGATAACTCCATCGGCTGATCCGCATGAAATACAGCCTGCATCCGCACCGGAAGTTTCCGTTCCGCTGCCGGCTGATAGGCCATTTTTGCATCGTTGCTGCTGTGAGAAGAATCTGTCAACGTCATCATAGAACGGCCGTTTCGCATCTCATAGTAGCCTTTTGTAAATCCGTTTCGGTTTCCGAGTAAAAGCAGACGTTCCATATCCGCTTCCTCTACTTTATAAGATTCCGGTGATTCCTCATACAGATCCAGGTATTTACGATAAATCGATGTGACCCCGGCTGCGTACTCCAGTTTTTTCATTCTTCCCTCAATTTTGAAAGAGTAAATGCCGCTTTCACATAATTCAGGAAGTAATTCGATGGTACACAGGTCTTTTGGACTCAACGGATATTTTTCTTTCTTATGTAACAGATTGCCCCGGGCATCCGTCACCTGATAAGCCAGCCGGCAAGGCTGTGCACAACGGCCGCGGTTTCCGCTCCGTCCGCCAAGCATACTGCTCATCAGACACTGACCGGAATAACAATAGCAGAGCGCTCCGTGGATAAAACTTTCAATCTCCACACCTGTCTCATCATAAATCCGGCGGATCTCCGCACTGGACAATTCACGGGCTGTTACGATTCGCTCTGCGCCGTGCTCCATCAGGAATTTTGCTCCGGCCACATTGGATACCGACATCTGGGTACTTGCATGCAGCGGAAGTTCCGGGAAGTTTCTGCGAATAAACTGAAATACACCATAGTCCTGTACGATCACTGCATCCAGGCCATATTCATACAGCGGCTGCAGATAGGAAAACAGTTCTGTTCCGATTTCTTTATTTTTCAATAAGGTATTGACGGTGAGAAAAATCTTTTTTCCCCGCATATGTGCAAAATCCAGTGCCTCTTTCAGGTCATCCTGGCTAAAATTTTTTGCAAAGGCACGGGCACCAAATTTATCGCCACCCAGATATACCGCATCTGCTCCGGCATTCATAACTGCTTTACAAATTTCCAGTGAGCCTGCCGGCGCTAACAGTTCATGCTTCATCGTTTTTTATGTCCTTCCAGTTTTTCAAGTCTTACTTCTGTCTCTGCCAGTTCCTGTTTCAGTTCTGCCAGTTCGTTTTCTTTCTGGCGCAGATCCTGTTCCAGCTGCTCAATCTGTTCCTGGGCTGTCACAAGTTCATCTGCGATATTGATATGAATAAATACAGGTTTCAGATCCGACGGCAGACAGCGGTATTCATCCGCTTCCTCCATCTGCTGCATCACACGATTGACGCAGGATGCAATTTTCTGAATATGGGTCTCATCGTCGTAACCGCCCATTGTCAGGATTTTTCCGCCGATCACAACCTGTACCATTGATTTCTTTGTCATTTTGCTTCCCCTTTTCACAGTTTCTGTCTGTGATCACCAAATCTTGATTAATCATTATCTTTGAAATGTTCGATGGCCAGTGATGTCGCCACGCGACCTTTTGGTGTACGGTTCAGGAATCCGTTTTTTACCAGATATGGCTCGTACACGTCCTCGATGGTTCCGGAATCTTCTCCGACTGCTGCTGCCAGCGTCTCAAGTCCCACTGGACCGCCGCCAAATTTCTGAATAATAGTCAGCAGGATCAACCGGTCATTTTTATCCAGGCCACAGCGGTCCACCTCCAGCAGATCCAGTGCAAAGGAAGCGACTTCCTTCGTGATCACGCCATCGTATTTTACCTGAGCAAAATCACGGACACGTTTCAACAGACGGTTCGCCAGTCGCGGCGTTCCCCTGGAACGTTTTGCCAGTTCTGCTGCACCTTCCGGCTCAATCTCCACACCAAGTTTCTTTGCCGACTGTACGATGATTGTCTGCAATTCCTCCGGAGTATAAAACTCCAGATGCTGGATCACGCCAAAACGATCTCTCAACGGTGCGGAAAGCAGTCCTGCACGGGTGGTCGCACCAACCAGTGTAAATTTCGGCAGATCCAGTCGAATGGAACGGGCGGATGCCCCCTTGCCAATCATAATATCAATGGCATAATCTTCCATGGCCGGGTACAGCACCTCTTCCACCTGACGGTTCAGACGGTGAATCTCATCCACAAATAAAATATCATTTTCCTGTAAATTGCTTAAAATTGATGCCATTTCTCCCGGCTTTGCAATGGCCGGACCGGAAGTGATCTTCATATGTACACCCATTTCATTAGCGATAATACCGGAAAGTGTAGTCTTTCCAAGTCCCGGCGGTCCATAAAACAGTACGTGATCTAACGGTTCCTGTCTCTGCCGTGCCGCCTCGATATAGACACGCAGAGTGCCTTTTATTTTTTCCTGTCCGACATATTCTTCCAGTGACAACGGACGCAGACTGAATTCTGTCTGCATATCCTCTTCCTGGATCTGTGTCGAAATGACTCGTTTCTCCATGAACTTCCTCGCTCTTAAAATAATGCCATATTTTTCAATGCTGCCTTCAATACGCTTTCCACATCATCATCTTCTGTAATCTCGATACCGGAAAGCACTTTAGATGCTTCTGTCGCGCTGTATCCCAGTGCCACAAGTGCTTCAGACGCTTCCTTGCGGATACGGTTGTTGCTGCTTCCACCTGCTGCCGGTGTCTCCATCTCCTCAAATCCGGTCTCGATGGCTGCTTCCAGATCAATTTTATCCTTCAGTTCAATGATCAGACGTTTTGCTGTCTTGCTTCCGATGCCCGGCGCCTTGGAAATGGTCTTGGCATCTTCTGCCACGATGGCAAAACGCAGATCATTTGCAGACAATACAGATAAAACTGCCAGTCCTCCTTTTGGACCGATCCCGCTGACATTAATCAGCAATTTAAACATTTCCAGCTCGTCTCTGCTTGGAAAACCAAACAGGGAAAAGGCATCTTCTTTCACGTACAGATAGGTATAGATTTTGACCTGTTCGCCCCGGGCCGGAAGTTCATCCAGCATCCGGGCAGAAATACGGATATTGTAGCCAATACCGTTATTTTCCACGACGATCAGGTTTTCACTTACTTCCTCTAACGTTCCTTTTATATATGAATACATCAAAAACTCCATTTTAGAAGCAATTCATTTTCCAATCAGCTTTTATATCTCACTCTGATATCATTTATCGCCGATCTGTTTTCAAAAATGCTTCTTTGTTTCTTCGTTCTCTTGTTCTATTATTTCGTCTGAGTGTCAAACTGGCTTTCTTCCCCGTCTTCCACTTCCACTACAACTTTATTTGGCAGGCATACAATGGTCTCCCCGTTGGAGGAAATTGCATGCTGATTTACACAGAGTTTATCCGGGCAATCCGCGGAGATCATATCTGCTTTTCCGTTTTCGATCACAAGGGTATTTGTCACCGTTCCATCTGAGCTTTTTATCTTGATTTTCTGCGCTTTTTCTCCTGTCGTGTGCAGGTTATAAGTACCGTACACCGTTCCGTCTACCGTCACTTTGACCTGTCCGCCGGGTGTACTCTGCATCCTCTGAAACACAAAATACCCGATCACCGCCACCACAAAGATAATGACCAGTAATAAAATCTCTTTTTTACCGATTTTTTTGTCCATGCTTATGCCCTGCTTCCGATGTAATAGAACCCTTTACATTCATCCAGACGTACCGGAATAATCTGTCCGATCAGTTCTTTTCCGCCTGGAAAATGTACCACGCTGTTGTTGCCAAGTCGTCCGGTGAGCAGGCTGTCATCCTGATGGTTGATGCTCTCTACCAATACATCCTGCACCTGACCGGTCAGGCGTGCGGATTTCTCTGCCGCAATCTCCTGTACTTCCTTTAACAGACGGTCAAAACGTTCCTTTACCACATCTTCTGGCACCTGATCTTCCATTTTTGCTGCCGGTGTACCGGTACGTTTGGAATAAATAAACGTAAATGCGCTGTCGTAACGCACTTTACGTACCACGTCCATTGTTTCCTCAAAATCTTCCTCAGTCTCACCCGGGAATCCGACAATGATATCTGTAGTCAGTGCAATATCCGGAATCGCTGCGCGGATTTTATCCACCAAAGTCAGATACTGATCTTTATCATAATGACGGTTCATAATTTTTAACAGACGGCTGCTGCCGGACTGCAATGGTAAATGCAGATGTCTGCAGATTTTCTTTGATTTTGCCATTACTTCAATCAGCTCATCGGAAAGATCCTTCGGATGAGAAGTCATGAAACGGATACGCTCCAGTCCCTCAATCTGCTCGATCTGCTCTAAAAGCTGTGCAAAAGTGATAGGATGATCCAGGTTCTTTCCATAGGAATTGACATTCTGTCCCAGAAGCATAACTTCCACAACACCATCTGCTACGAAGTTCTCGATTTCACGGATGATCTCGCGCGGCTCTCTGCTTCGCTCCCGTCCTCTTACATACGGAACAATACAGTAACTGCAGAAATTGTTGCAGCCAAACATGATGTTTACACCGCTCTTGAAACGGAATTTACGCTCATTCGGCAGCTGCTCTACAATCTGGTCTGTATTTTCCCATACATCAACAACCATCTTTTTATTCTCGATGGACTGCACCAAAAGTTCCGCAAATTTGAAAATATTATGTGTGCCGAAAATCAAATCTACAAAACGATAGCTCTGTTTGATCTTTTCTACTACTTTTTCTTCCTGCATCATACATCCGCAAAGTGCGATCATCATATGCGGATTTTTCTTCTTATATCCATGCAGGTAACCAAGACGTCCGTATACTTTATTGTTTGCATTTTCCCGGACAGTACATGTATTGTAAATAACAAAATCTGCATCCTCGGATACGGACTCCTGATATCCGATGGCAGTTAAGATACCGCATAATTTTTCGGAGTCTCGGGCGTTCATCTGACA
>NZ_CAKRAS010000062.1 GCF_934295145.1 uncultured Eubacterium sp.
ATTATGTTCAAAAAATTTAATGCAGGAAAAGTTGGTCTTTTTGTAGCAGGTCTTGCTTTTGGAACAGCAGGTATCAAAATCCTTACAAGCAAAGATGCTAAGAAAGTTTATACAGGATGCACCGCTGCCGTATTGCGTGCAAAAGACACTGTAGTAAAAACAGCAACAACTGTTCAGGAAAATGCAGGTGATATTCTTGCTGAAGCAAAACAGATCAATGCTGACCGTGCCGCTGCGGAAGCATATGTTGAGGATGAAGAAGTAACTGAGGCAGAAGAGACTCAGGCTGAGGAAGCACAGGCAGAATAATGAAATTTGCGATCAAACATGAGATAAAAGGACGTCTACGTGTACATATGGCGCAGCAGCGCATGACATATGAGCAGGCAGACGTCCTGCAATATTATCTGCAGCAGTCGGATCTCGTAGTAGATGCAAAGGTGTACGAACAGACAGCGGACGTTGTGATCAGTTATAACGGAGAACGGGCTGCTATTATACATTTATTATGTACTTTCAAATATCAGTTAGTAGAAGTACCGGAAGAATATCTGCAAAGTACAGGACGTGAGTTAAACTCAGAATATAAGGAAAAATTAATCTGTAAAGTCGTATGGCATTATGGAAAGAAACTGATTTTACCGGCACCGATTCGAAATGTGATCACGGTTGTCAACGGTATCCGTTATATATGGAAGGGATTGCAGAGCCTGCGACATCGCCGGTTGGATGTGGCTGTTCTGGATGCAACGGGGATTGCAGTATCACTGCTCCGTCAGGATATGGGTACAGCAGGTTCCGTTATGTTTCTGCTTGGAATTGGCGAGCTGCTTGAGGAGTGGACACACAAGAAATCTGTCGGTGATCTGGCACGAAGCATGTCTCTGAACGTAGAGAAAGTATGGCAGAAAGTTGGAGACCAGGAAGTTCTGGTATCTTCTTCTATCATCGAAAAAGGCGATGAGATCATCGTTCATGCCGGAAATGTTATCCCGTTTGACGGTGTGGTAACAGCCGGAGACGCTACCGTAAATCAGGCTTCCCTGACAGGCGAATCCGTACCGGTTGCAAAAACCGTAGATTCTTACGTTTACGCAGGTACTGTTCTGGAAGAAGGCGAGTTGACCATCCGTGTCGAGGCAACCGGAGGCGCTACAAAATACGAGAAGATCGTTACCATGATCGAGGATTCTGAAAAACTGAAATCTAATCTGGAAGGAAAAGCAGAGCATCTGGCAGATAAGCTTGTTCCATATACATTAGGTGGTACGTTACTGACCTGGTTACTGACCAGAAATGCCACAAAAGCACTGTCTATCCTGATGGTAGACTTCTCCTGTGCGTTGAAGCTGGCTATGCCGATTTCTGTGCTTTCTGCAATCCGTGAGGCACAGCAGTGTGACATTACTGTCAAAGGCGGAAAATATCTGGAGGCTGTATCAGAAGCAACCACCATCGTATTTGATAAGACAGGTACTTTGACAAAAGCAAAACCGACGGTGATCGATGTCATTCCGTTTAACGATTCCAAGCCGGAGGAACTGCTTCGTATTGCAGCCTGCCTGGAAGAACATTTTCCACATTCTATGGCAAAAGCCGTTGTGACAGCTGCCAAACAGAAAAAGCTGGAGCATGAGGAAATGCATTCCAAAGTAGAATATATCGTAGCACATGGTATTTCTTCCTTTATCGAAGAAAAACGTGTTGTGATCGGAAGCTATCATTTCATTTTTGAAGATGAAAAATGTGAGATTCCGAAAGATAAAAAAGATGTATTTGATAACTTGCCGGAAGAGTGTTCCTGCCTGTATATGGCAATTGATCAGAAGCTTGCAGCTGTTATCTGTATCGAAGATCCGGTACGTGAAGAAGCCGCGGATATTATTCAGGATCTGCGCGACAATGGTATCGAAAAAATTGTTATGATGACAGGAGATAGTGAACGTACAGCAGCAGCCATCGCGCGCAAAGTCGGTGTGGATGAGTATTATTCCGAAGTTCTGCCGGAAGATAAGGCAAACTTTGTAGAACAGGAGAAAGCACTTGGTCATAAAGTCATCATGGTCGGTGACGGAATTAATGATTCGCCGGCTCTGTCTGCAGCAGACGCAGGTGTGGCCATCAGTGATGGTGCAGCCATTGCCCGTGAGATTGCGGATATTACGATTGCAGCTGACAATCTGCATGAGATTGTGACATTGAAGAAGATCAGTAACAGATTGATGCAGAGGATCCACCGCAATTATCGTTTTATTGTGGGATTCAATGCAGGTCTGATCGCCCTTGGTGTTGGCGGAATCATTCAGCCGACCACATCTTCACTGTTACATAACACTTCAACACTGTATATCGGTTTGAAAAGTATGGAAAATCTGCTGAATGAGCAGGAGAAAAATGAATAGAAGCGTGTTGAGATAAGACAGCGATAGTGGTTAAGTGAAAAAACGTGGAACTTCAGATAAGAGGTTCCGCGTTTTTTTGTTACACAGGAAATTGATGAAACACTTTCTTATTTCATAATTTGGAAAAAATTTAATCAGCTTGCTCTTTTTTTCATGGAATATAGATTTTGGAGATGTCCTGTTTATTGGAAAATTGTTTATTTTCAGAGAAGTAATTGTTTTTTGTATGAAAATCCGCTATACTATCACAGGCAATTCATAGTAAAATAGTAAACAATAAAGAATCTTACAAAAATATATGGGTTCTGAAATGTTCGAATAATATCAAAAATACGATGGAGGATAGATATTTATGGAAGAAAATACTTCTTTGCATACAGAATGTGCGCATAAGCCGCGTCCGGCTGTGCTGAATCAGTTTTCCAGAACGGAACTGCTTCTGGGAGAAGACAACATGCAGCGCCTGTTCAACGCCAGAGTGGCCATATTTGGTATCGGCGGTGTCGGCGGATACACTGTGGAAGCACTGGCTCGTGTGGGCGTTGGAACACTGGATCTGATCGATGATGACCGAATTTGTCTGACAAACTTGAACCGTCAGATTTTTGCAACAAGAAAAACCATTGGAAAATATAAAGTAGATGTGGCGAAAGAGCGTATTCTGGAGATCAACCCGAAGGCGGTGGTCAACACATATAAGACTTTTTATATGCCGGATACCGCAGATCAGTTTGATTTTTCCCAGTACGATTATGTGGTAGATGCGATTGATACCGTAACCGGAAAACTGATGCTTGTGGAGCAGGCAAAAGCAGCAGGTGTGCCGATCATCAGTTCCATGGGAGCAGGAAACAAAATGGACGCGTCTGCATTTGAAGTGGCAGATATTTATGAAACTTCTGTCTGCCCATTGGCAAAAGTTATGCGCCGTGAGTTGAAAAAACGTGGTATTGATCATCTGAAGGTTGTTTATTCCAAAGAAAAACCAATGACACCGATGGAAGATACAGAAAACAGCTGTAAAAACAACTGTGTGTGCCCGCCGGGAACCGCAAGAAAATGTACTGTGCGTCGTCAGATTCCGGGAAGCATGGCTTTTGTACCATCGGTAGTCGGCCTGATTATTGCGGGTGAGATCACAAAAGATCTGACAGAACTGCCGCAGTAGAAAAGAGCTGGTTTTATAGTGATGATTAGAACTGTAAATGTAACTACAAGTGAGAATGAAACATATAAGTGACATAGAAATGGAGAGCATATGGGAGAAGTACAGTTATCCGTACAGGAACTGTCAGCGATGCCGGAAGACAGCTATCAGTTAGTTGATATCCGGGATGAGCGTGCACGTTCCTACGGTGTGATCCCGGGCAGCGTGGCTCTGAGCGCAGAGGAACTGCAGGAATCACAGGAAATTGATAAAAATAAAACAGTTGTTATTTATTGCCAGAAAGGTGAAATGAGTGTTCCGGCAGCGGAAGCACTGCAGGATGCCGGTGTGGATGCCAGAAGTCTGAAGGGTGGATACTTAGCATGGCTGATGGAATCCATGAAACAGAAAGAAGAAGCCCAAAAAGAGGAAGAGACTCCGGAGTATGTGGAGATCGAGCAGAGCATCCGCAAAAAGTTCCGGAAAACCATCTGGTGCCGTTTTACCCGTGCGGTACGTGAGTATGAGCTGGTAAAAGAGGGAGACAAGATCGCGGTCTGTATCTCCGGTGGAAAAGATTCCATGCTGATGGCAAAACTTTTCCAGGAGTTGAAACGCCATAACAAGTTTAATTTTGAAGTGGTATTTCTGGTTATGGATCCGGGATACAGTCCGGCAAACAGACAGATCATAGAGGCAAACGCAAAGAGAATGAATATCCCAATCACGATTTTTGAATCGGATATTTTCGATGCAGTATTTAATATAGAAAAATCACCGTGTTATCTGTGCGCAAGAATGCGCCGTGGACATCTTTACAGCAAAGCGAAAGAACTTGGCTGTAACAAGATTGCTTTAGGTCATCATTACGATGATGTCATTGAGACCATTCTGATGGGGATGCTTTACGGAGCTCAGATGCAGACCATGATGCCGAAGCTGCACAGCACAAATTTTGAAGGCATGGAGCTGATCCGTCCGCTGTATTTGATCCGCGAGGATGATATCAAGAAATGGCGTGACAGTAATGACCTGCACTTTATCCAGTGTGCATGTAAGTTTACCGATACCTGCAGCACCTGCGGTGGTGAGAACATATCAAAGCGTGTGGAAGTGAAAAACCTGATCCGTCAGTTGAAAGAGACCAATCCATTCGTGGAATCCAATATTTTCAAGAGCGTGGAGAATGTAAATTTAAGTACCGTCATCGCATACAAGAAAGATGGTGTGAAACATCATTTTTTGGATGACTATGATAAAGTGTCTGAAAAGTAGGATGTTTTATTTATCCATAAGATATAGGCGAAATGTCCATAGTTTTCAGAAGAATACATGGTAAAATAAATATATAAGAAACATCAAAAGAAACCGCAGAAAACGGAAGTTGAAAGAAGGAGAGGGAAAGCTATGTATTCTTATGACAGAAAAGGACCGAAACGTGGAGTTGCTTTGTATAGCTATTCTGCAGAATTTGGATTGACAAAAACATTGGAAGATTGTTTTGAGGATATTTATGATATGGGAGCGCATGGAATTGAAATTCTGGCCAATACCCACATTGAAAATTATCCTTATCCAACAGATGAATGGGTTGAAAACTGGTTTCGCCTTTGTGACAAATATGAAATTGTTCCAGTAGAATATGGTAACTGGATTGATTCTCATGTCCTTGGAGACAGAGATCTGACGACAGAGGAAGCTTATGAGATGCTGGCAAGGGATATCCGGCTGGCACATCGCCTTGGTTTTACTGTAATGCGTACAAAAATGCCGGTTATTGATGAAGACCTGTTCCCAGTGGCAAACTGGAGAGAAATCATTAAAATGGCATTGCCGCTGGCAGAAGAACTAAATATAAAAATGTGTCCGGAAGTACACACACCGACCAATCTGAAAGGAAAAATGGTACAGGATTTTGTGGATTTTATCAAAGAGACCGGAACAAAAAATTTCGGACTGAATATTGACTTCAGTGTATTCCGTACAGAGTTTGCAGAAGGAGAATATGTTTCTCCAAATTATGAAGCAAATGCACCAGAAGATCTGATTCCGTTATTGCCTTATATTTATTGCTGTCATGCTAAATTCATCCATATGAGTGATACGTTTGAAGAGACAACTATTCCATATAAACGTATTATCGAAGTAATGCAGGAAAATGGCTGGGATGGCTATCTGCTCAGTGAATATGAAGGTGCTGACAAATACGAACCTGGTTATGAGGTAGGACAGACTCTGCGCAAACAACATATTATGTTGAAAAATTATATTGGTGATTAAGGGGGAAAAGAGTATGGAACGTGAGGTAATTCAGTCTGTTGGATTTAGAAATATAAAGAAAGATGATAAAATTACGGGATTTCAGTTAAAAGTACGTCTCCCATATTACAGAGGTATTTTTTTGAGTCAGATTCGCCCGGGAACATTGATTGTGGATGGAGAACGTTTTGAAAAGGAAGATATTATCTGGAATATAAATGGGGAAGATTATACATATGAGGAAATGAAGAAAGATTTTCGTACACACTGGTCTGTATTGAAACCGGCTGTATTAAAAGTTAAAAAGGAAGGTGGTCTGTCACAGGGCTATCATGATATCACTTATGGCTTCTGTTTTACATCTTCCTATATGCCTCCAATGATGCAAAATGAGATCAGCTTGAATCCGGATAAGGAAAGTCCGATCTTTTTACCAGAATTCGGAAAACATGTAAATCACAGAAGATTATTAATTGTTTAAAACATACCTGATAAGTTGGTGAAACTGGAAAAGGCCTTCTTTGGACAAAAAGTGTCCGAAGAAGGTCTTTTTTGCGTACAGTTCACCCGCGCCATTCACAAAAGAGCTCGCTTGCGAGCGATACTTCTTGAATTTAGTTCAAGAAGGCTAAAATTCCTATTTTTGCTCATAAAACGGCGCTCCCTTCGTCCCTATTCATAAAGATAACTCCTTATGCGAGCATAATCGTAATCTTTACGAGTGGTACGAGTGAACTGGGAGAATAAAAAATATAAAAAACTTCAAAAACCTAGTTGACAAATAGGAATAATGGGAATATAATACACTCAACAAATAAAACATAGAAAACAGATATGATTTATAGGAGGACGAAACAATGGCTAACATTTATAAAGGAACACTTGGTTTAATCGGTAACACACCACTGGTTGAGGTTGCGAATGTAGAGAAAGATCAGAACCTCAACGCTAAAATCCTTGTAAAATTAGAATACTTCAATCCGGCAGGAAGTGTCAAGGACAGAATTGCAAAAGCAATGATCGAGGATGCTGAAGCAAAAGGATTATTAAAAGAAGGTTCCGTAATCATTGAGCCGACTTCGGGAAACACAGGTATTGGTCTTGCATCTATTGCAGCAGCAAAAGGATACAGAATCATCCTTACCATGCCGGAGACCATGAGCGTTGAGAGAAGAAATATCTTAAAAGCTTACGGCGCAGAGATCGTTTTAACAGAAGGTTCCAAAGGAATGAAAGGCGCCATTGCAAAAGCGGATGAACTTGCAAAAGAGATTCCAAACAGCTACATCCCGGGACAGTTTGTAAACCCGGCAAACCCGGCAGCTCACAAAGCAACAACTGGTCCGGAGATCTGGAACGATACAGACGGAAATGTAGATGTATTTATCGCAGGTGTAGGTACAGGTGGAACATTAACAGGTGTTGGTGAATATCTGAAATCCCAGAATCCGGATGTTAAGATTATCGCAGTAGAGCCTGCAACATCTCCGGTACTTTCCGAGGGCAAGAGCGGAGCTCACAAAATTCAGGGTATTGGCGCCGGCTTCGTACCGGACGTATTAAATACACAGGTATATGATGAAATTATCACAATTGAAAATGATGATGCATTTGAGAAAGCAAAACTTCTGGCAAAGAAAGAAGGCGTTTTAGTCGGAATTTCTTCCGGAGCAGCATTATCCGCAGCAATTCAGGTAGCCAAACGTCCGGAATTTGCAGGAAAAACAATTGTAGCATTATTACCGGATACAGGTGACAGATATTATTCAACACCATTATTCACAGAGGCATAGAAAAAACTGTGAGAGCAAGAATGTTTTAGAGTGATGTGATACGTTCAAGTGAATTTGAACTGTTATCAGAATCTGTGAAAGAAAGACAATAGCAGGATGGCAGACAGCAGATCCTGAACAGGACAGATTATGAAAGGCAAAGGTTGAGAGAAATGGCAGAGAAAATCGCAAGAAAAGACAGAAATTTTAAATTTGAGACATTACAGTTACACGTAGGACAGGAGAACCCGGATCCGGTTACAGATGCAAGAGCAGTACCAATCTATCAGACATCTTCTTATGTATTCCGCAACTGCGATCATGCAGCGGCACGTTTCGGACTTGCAGATGCAGGTAACATTTACGGACGTCTGACAAATCCGACAGAGGACGTATTTGAGCAGAGAATGGCAGCACTGGAAGGCGGCGTTGCAGCATTAGCAGTAGCTTCCGGAGCAGCAGCCATCACATACACCATTGAGAACCTTGCTCAGGCAGGTGACCATATTGTAGCAGCTAAAAATATTTACGGTGGTTCCTTTAATTTACTTGAGCATACACTTCCACAGTATGGTATCGAGACTACATTCGTAGATCCGTTCAACATTGACGAAGTAAAAGCAGCTATTCAGGACAATACAAAAGCACTTTACATCGAGACACTTGGTAACCCGAACTCTGATGTAGTAGATATCGAGACACTGGCAAACATTGCTCATGAGCATAAAATCCCGCTGGTAATCGACAATACATTCGCAACACCATATCTGGTTCGTCCGATTGAATACGGTGCAGATATCGTTGTTCATTCTGCAACAAAATTCATTGGCGGACATGGAACAAGCATCGGTGGTGTTATCGTAGACAGCGGAAAATTTGACTGGGAAGCATCTGGAAAATTCGCTTCTTTAACAGAGCCAAACCCAAGCTATCACGGAATCAGCTTCACAAAAGCAGTTGGACCGGCAGCTTTCGTTACAAAGATCCGTGCTATCTTACTGCGTGATACAGGAGCAACCATTTCTCCGTTCAACTCTTTCCTGTTTTTACAGGGACTTGAGACACTGTCCTTACGTGTAGAGCGTCACGTAGAGAACGCACTGAAAGTAGTTCAGTATTTAAATAACCACCCACAGGTAGAGCGCGTACATCATCCGTCTGTATCTGAGGATCCAAGCCAGCAGGCGTTATACAAAAAATACTTCCCGAACGGCGGTGGTTCTATCTTCACATTTGAAATCAAAGGTGATGAGCAGAAAGCAAAAGACTTCATCGACAATCTGGAGTTATTCTCCCTGCTTGCAAACGTTGCAGATGTAAAATCTCTGGTTATCCATCCGGCAACAACTACACACAGCCAGTGCACACCGGAAGAACTTGCCGATCAGGGAATCAAACCAAACACAATTCGTCTTTCTATCGGTACAGAGAATGTTGACGATATTATCCAGGATCTGGATGAGGCATTCAAAGCAATTCAGTAAAAAAATAAAAATAGTATAGAAATTCAGGCGGGTTGTATTACTGCAATCCGCCTGTTAAATTAAATGAAAAAATTTGGAATATGGGAGGTATTATAAAAATGAAGTTTTCGAAAAAAAGCAGATATGGACTGACCTCTCTGATTGATTTATCCGTACATTCCAAAAACGGACATGTGGCATTAAACAGCATTGCGGAACGAAATGATATTTCGCCGCAGTATCTGGAACAGGTATTTGCTGCACTGCGCCGGGCAGGCATTGTCAAAAGTATCAAAGGCCCGCAGGGGGGCTATCTTCTGAATCATCCGTCAGAGAAAATTACTGTGGCTGAGATTCTGGAAGCCCTGGATGGAACTTATCACATTGCAGATGAAGATACGACAGAAGAGGGTAACTGTAAAGGAATAGCAGCGGCCATTCAGACACGGGTAATTGATGAGGTGAACCGTCAGCTGGATCAGATTCTGATCAATCTGACACTGGCAGATCTGGTGAAAGAATATCAGGAATTTGAAAAGTACGACGAAAGTATGTACTATATCTAAAGAAATGTATGCTACTACTTGATTTTTATCAGTAAAAAATACTATAATACTAGGATAACATGGGGTTATATCATGACTGGAAGATACAGTCGATATAATCTGCAGATTCTTGAATAGTATGATAAAAAGGAGACGTAGCCTTTGAATAAAAAAGCAATAATCGCAATGAGCGGCGGCGTTGATTCCAGCGTAGCCGCTTTTTTAATGAAAGAAAAAGGATATGAGTGTATCGGCGCTACTATGAAGCTGTTTCAGAATGAGGATGTGGTTGTATGCAGAGAGCATACCTGTTGTTCCTTAGACGATGTGGAAGATGCCAGAAGCGTAGCCCGTGCGTTGGATATGCCATATTATGTGTTTAATTTTTCGGACCGGTTCAAAGAAGAAGTCATGGAAAAATTTGTATGTTCCTACGAAAATGGATGTACACCGAATCCATGCATTGACTGTAACCGTTATCTGAAATTTGAAAAACTGTTTTTACGTGCAAAAGAGCTGTCCTACGATTATGTAGTGACTGGTCATTACGCACAGATTAAATACAATGAAGACACCGGCCGTTATCTGTTGAAAAAGTCGGTAGATCTGAGTAAAGACCAGAGTTATGTGTTGTATTCTCTGACGCAGGATCAGCTGGCGCATGTGCAGTTTCCATTGGGCGGCATGCACAAGACAGAAGCCAGAGAAATTGCGGAGGCACAGGGCTTTATCAATGCCAAAAAGCATGATAGTCAGGACATTTGTTTTGTCGTAAACGGAAAATATTCGGATTTTATCGAGCAGTATCGGGAAAAAGCATATCCAGAAGGTGATTTTGTGGATCTGGAAGGCAATGTGTTAGGACGCCACAAAGGAATTATCCGGTATACTATCGGACAGCGAAAAGGGCTTGGTTTATCATTGAAAGAGTCTATGTATGTGGTAGCCGTGGATCCGGTGAAAAATCAGGTGATTTTGGGAAGAAACGAAGATCTGTTCTCCAGAGAACTGGTAGCAAATGACGTAAATCTGATTTCTGTGGATCATATCGAAGGGGAAATGCGCGTGAAAGCAAAGGTTCGCTATCGCCATGAAGAACAGTGGGCGACTGTGACACAGCCGGAGCCGGACAAGATCCGCGTGGTATTTGACGAGCCGCAGCGTGCGATCACCTGTGGTCAGGCCGTGGTTTTGTACGATGGAGATGTGGTTGTCGGTGGAGCGACGATCATTGAGACAGAGATCGCAAAACGGTATAGTTAGAATGGGTTGTAAAATGGGAAGTAAAGCAATGGAATTAGCACAGAAATTAATGCGTGAACATAATTTAACCAGGGAAGAGTTTGCGGAACTGCTCAAAATGGCAGATGATCCGCAAGTAGATGCATTGCTGGCAGAAGAAGCGGTCCGCATCCGAAAAGAGGTCTATGGTACCGACGTGTATACAAGAGGGCTGATCGAGTTTACCAATTATTGTAAAAATGACTGTTATTATTGCGGAATACGTAGAAGTAATTCGAATGCAAAGCGGTACCGTTTGACAGAAGACGAGATTTTGGCCTGTTGTGAGAACGGATACGAGTTAGGATTTCGTACTTTTGTTTTGCAGGGCGGTGAGGATCCGTATTATAACGATGACCGCATGGTGGATATCGTGCAGAAAATCCATGCCGGTTATCCGGATTGCGCGATCACATTGTCCATCGGGGAAAAATCCTATGAAAGTTATAAACGTTTCCGTGAAGCAGGGGCAGACCGTTATCTGCTCCGTCATGAGACTGCAAACGATGCACATTATCGAAAACTGCATCCAGAGGAAATGAGTCTGGCGGTGCGTAAGCAGTGTCTGTACGATTTAAAGGCACTTGGTTATCAGGTGGGTGCCGGATTTATGGTTGGTTCTCCGGAGCAGACTGCAGAGACACTTGCGGATGATCTGGTATTTTTAAAAGAGCTGGAGCCGCAGATGGTAGGTATCGGTCCGTTTATACCGCATCATGATACTATGTTTGCCATGGAGCCGTCCGGAAGTGTTCCGTTGACGTTATTTTTGCTGTCCGTGATCCGTATTATGCTGCCGCATGTATTGCTTCCGGCAACAACGGCGCTTGGAACTGTAGATCCGCTTGGTAGGGAAAAAGGATTGCAGCATGGTGCTAATGTTGTAATGCCAAACCTTTCACCGGTGAAAAACCGCAAACAGTATGATCTGTATGACAATAAGATCTGTACCGGAGAGGAAGCGGCAGAATGTCGTGGATGCTTGGGACGCAGAGTGGAGAGTGTCGGATTTGAACTGGTCAGTGAGCGAGGGGATTTCCGGTAATAGATTTTCCAGAGTTGTATTAAAAAACAAAACCATAAAACGAGAATATTCCAAAAGTGGAAAGATATTATCAATTCCAATGTAATATAATGAATTGATTGAGAAAGAAAAAGGTGAATAGTATGTCAGATATGAGCAGAAATATGGAAGGAAGAGAAGCAGAAGAAATTCTTGATTCCATTCTTGCTGATTATGAGCTGGATCGTACCATTGACAAAATGGAAGATTTTTACGATCAGCCGAATAAAGAAGTTATTATTGATATTATTGAAAAATTATTAAAAATTATTTATCCGGGTTATTACAGAGACCGTGCATACAAAAGTTATCATGCGAACCATCATTTATCAACATTGATTGAAGATGTATTGTATCGTCTCAGCAGACAGATCGCAAAAGTTTCTAAATTCTGTCCGCAGCTGGATGGAAAATGCAGAGAGCAGATTGAAAAAGAAAGTTACGAGATCACGGTAGATTTTCTGCGTCAGATCCCGAAGATCCGCGAGTATCTGGAAGGCGATCTGCAGGCAGCATTAGAAGGTGATCCGGCAGCAAACAGCTACGGCGAGATCATTCTGGCTTATCCGGGCTTGTTTGCCATCACAATTAACCGTCTGGCGCATGAACTTTTTATCCGTTCTGTACCGCTGATTCCGCGTATTATGACAGAGTATGCGCACAGTGTAACTGGAATTGATATTCATCCTGGCGCAACCATTGGAAAACATTTCTTTATCGATCATGGTACAGGTATTGTAGTTGGTGAGACGACGATTATCGGTGACAATGTCAAAATTTATCAGGGTGTTACCCTTGGTGCATTGTCTACCAGAGGTGGTCAGAAGCTGAAAAATGCGAAACGTCATCCGACCATTGAGGATAATGTGACGATTTATTCCGGTGCATCTATTCTTGGTGGTGAGACAGTGATCGGCAAAGATTCTGTCATCGGTGGTAATGCGTTTATCACAAAATCCATTCCGGCGGGAACAACGGTCAGCATTAAAGGTCAGGAACTGCAGTTCAAGCAGGGTGGAAAAACAACCATGGAGATCAGTAATTTAGATCAGGATGAGAACTGGTTTTATATTATATAAAACGTTTTCGGGTAATTGTGTGGTTTTAGATAGGTTATGAAAAGGGACTCTGCGATTTTGTCTCGCCCGCTAACAATCGCTGTTCGAGAAAAAATAGCCAGAGTCCCTTTGTCCAGACTGTGTGAAAACCACACTGCTTACCCTTACGTCATGGCGCACGTAGTGTGGCACGAAGTGCTATGTGGCGCAAAAATTTACGAATATCTTTGTGTAAATTGAGAACTTCTGTATTTTTTCTCAAGGAGCGATTGTTAGCGAGTGAGACAAAATACAGAAGTTCGTATGAATACTTAAAAAGTAAATTTTAAGCTACACAAATAAAAAATAAAAAAATCAGGAGGAGCCAAACAATGAGTTGTATTGATACACAATTTCAAGTAGACGAGAGTAAATGTGTGGGCTGTGGTTTATGCCAGCTTGCCTGTCCGTCTATGCTGATTGAAATGAATGAACATAAAAAACCAAGTCTGAAACCGGTAAAAAGCATGGACTGGTACGGCTGCTGGGGCTGTCAGCATTGTTTGACTGTCTGTCCGAACGGCGCCATCAGTGTACTTGGCAAAAAGCCGGAAGACAGTCTGCCGTTACCGAGTGATGCGATTGCCACAGATATGGAGCGTCTGGTCTGCAGCCGCCGTTCCTGCCGTCACTACAAAGACGAAAATGTGGATCCGGAACTTTTAAATGAACTGCTTGCGGCACTGGAGGCAACACCGACTGGCGGAAATAAGCAGAAAATGGAGTTCACGGTCATTGATGACCGCGCAGAACTGGACAAACTGCGCAAGATGATCTGTGAAGGTGTCCAAGACCTGAAAAAACAGGGAATCTATCCGTATTCCTGGGATGAGGAATCTTACGGAATTATGGAATCCCGCGGGCCGCAGGCTATGAACGGAGATATTTATTTCTGTTCTGCACCACATGTCATTATTCCACATATGCCGAAAAAATTTGGCTCGGCAGCAGTGGAAGTGGGAATTACTTTGGCTTACTTTGAATTGTTATGTGAATCTAAGGGACTTGGCTGCGTGTACCTTGGTTTCCCGATGAACGTTATGAAATTGCTGCCGGATGTATGGGCGAAACTTGGTATTCCGGAAGATCATTTCGTGGCAACAGCTATGGGATTCGGCTATCCGAAGTTTGAATATGCCCGCGGTGCACAGAAGAGTGGAAAACAGGCAATTCACCGGTTGACATTCTAAAGTAAGATTAGGAGGAGGCAAATGGAGAAGAATATTATATATCATGGAAGTAATGTAGAAGTATCGGTTCCTCGTATTCTCCAGAACGGTTTTTATAAAGATTTTGGATACGGTTTTTACTGCACAAGCTATGAAAAACAGGCGAAGCGGTGGGCACTGAAAACGTTGACTTTTGAAGGGAGCGAGACATTATGAAAAATAAGTACTTCCCAGATGAAGATATAGAAATGAATGATTTATATTTTGTATGTTATATGATAGAGCGTGTGGCTAGGCATATTAAGCAAAAAAATAAGTATGTTGTTAATACAATTGGACGAGATGGCTTATATCATTTGCTTAGTTGTGCAAATGTGTTACATTGTGAAAATCCATTGAAGGTAGAGGAAGACTGGATAAAGGATTACAATTTAAAAGCAGGAGACTATGATGTAACAGCTGTAGATCAGGAGTTGGCGACCGTTATTCCATCACCGCTTGATATGGGAGCTGTATATCAGCGTTTGATCAGAGATACTATAAGTTCTAAGGAAAATTATGTAGATGGAATAATGAAGGTGTATAATAATGAGATTTGCGATGTGATTGATAATTATAATTGCAGCGCATTTTATGAACCATCATATGTAATTGCAAGGGCATATCAGAATGGTGGATTTTAAAAGTATCGGTTTTTGGGAAAATTCAGGTGATAAGATGAACAGTACAATATATTTCTAAAGTCTGACAATAAAAAGAGGAACAATATCAAAAAATAAATGATATTGTTCCTCTTTTTGTTGACATAATTCCTGAAAATGCAGATACTAAAAGAACAAAGGTACAGGGGAGGAATCGTTTTTGCATTTTTACATTACGGGAGATACACACAAAAAATTTGACCGGGTGGAAAATTTTTGCCAGAATCATCACACCACACCGGATGATGTCATGATCATTCTTGGGGATTCCGGCATCAATTACTGGCTGAGTCCGAAAGATGAAAAATTAAAAGAGCGTGTGAATAGGATCCCAGTTACATTTTTTTGTATACACGGCAATCATGAAGGTCGGCCATGGGAATCTCCGGCGAATTATAAACTGGTGTCATGGCATGGCGGTCTTGTATACAAAGAAGAAAAATATTCGAATATTTTATTTGCAAAAGACGGGGAGATTTATGATTTTAACGGAAAATCTGTGGTGCCGATCGGTGGCGCCGGTACGGTAAACAAGGATTATCGCATTAATCATGGACTTCAGTGGTTTGCATCAGAGCAGCCGGATGACATGATCAAAGAATTTGTGGAGCAGCAGTTGGAAAAATCGGATTGGAAGATTGATATTATTTTATCTCATACCGTTCCGATTAAGGCGGAGCCAACCTGGGCTTTTAAGCCGCGAAAGGAACCGATTACTGTGGATAAAGGGACAGAAGAGTGGCTGCAGACGATTTATGATCGATTGGATTTCTCCGAATGGTATGCAGGACATTATCATGTGGAAACAGAATCTATGGGAATACGGATTATGTTTGAGGATTTTGATGAGATATGTCTGGATAATGAGTATGGAGAA
>NZ_CAKRAS010000063.1 GCF_934295145.1 uncultured Eubacterium sp.
CAAGTCGAACGCACGTGAGACTTGGTGCGTGATTCTGGTCAGCGTAAGCTGACATATTCTTCTCAGAATCACTGCACTCTACACTTCGTTGCGATTTTTACTCAATATAGTCGTCAAATTTTGTCAGATGTCCCATCAGCTGCATCTGAGAAAAATCATTCTGGCGCAGTGCTTCGTACAGCACAACGGCCACCGAATTAGACAGATTCAGGGAGCGGATTTCACTCAACATCGGAATCCGCACGCATCTGTCTTTGTTATGCGCAAGAATCTCTTCCGGGATTCCTGCACTTTCTTTTCCAAACATAATATAGCAGTCTTCTTCATATGACACTTCTGTATACACATTCTGCCCCTTTGTAGTTGCCATATAAATCTTGGCTCCCGGATTTTTCTCCAGAAACTCCTGATAATTCACATAAGTTGTCACATCCAGATCTTTCCAGTAATCCATACCTGCCCTCTTGATCTGTTTTTCATTCAGACGGAATCCAAGAGGCTCGATCAGATGCAGACGTGTACCTGTAGCTACACAGGTGCGCCCAATATTTCCAGTATTTGCCGGAATCTCCGGCTCATACAGAACAATATTTAATTTAGCCATAATCTACGCTTCCTTTTTCTCCTCACGGAGCTTCTGTACAAAACGCTCCATACGGTCTAATGCTTCTTTTAATGCTTCCAGTGAATATGCATAGGAAATTCGCAAAAAGCCTTCACCACAGGCACCAAATGCGGTACCTGGAACGACCGCTACTTTCTCTTCCTGCAGAAATCTGGTTGCAAATTCATCAGAAGTCATGCCAAATTCTTTGATACATGGGAATGCATAAAAAGCGCCAAATGGTTCAAAACACTCAAGTCCCATCTCTTTGAAACGATGTATCAGATAACGACGGCGGCCGTTGTACTCGTCACGCATATGTGCCACATCTTCATCACCATTTTTCAGTGCAGAAACCCCTGCATACTGGCTGGTAGTCGGTGCACACATGATGGCAAACTGATGGATTTTCAGCATCTGCTGTAAAATCACCTGCGGACCACATGCATATCCGATACGCCATCCTGTCATTGCATGGGATTTTGACAGACCGTTAATATAAATGGTACGGTCTCTCATTCCAGGCATAGAAGCAATGGATACATGGCCATCCTCGGTATAAGTCAGTTCTGAATATATCTCGTCTGTGATAACATAGAGATCATTTGCAACGATCAGATCCACCAGATCTTCCAGGTCACTTCGCTCCATTACCGCACCCGTCGGATTATTCGGAAACGGAAGTACCAGAATCTTCGTCTTAGGGGTAATAGCTGCTTCGAGTTCTTCCCTTGTCAGACGAAACTGGTTTTCTGCTTTCAGCTCAATAACCACAGGCACGCCACCTGCCAGCTTTGCACATGGCAGATAAGATACATAACTTGGCTGCGGAATCAACACTTCATCTCCCGGATCAAGCATTGCACGCATTGCGATATCAATCGCCTCACTTCCACCGACGGTAACCATAATCTCGTGATTATAATCATATTCCAAACCATATTTCCGATTCAGGAAATTTGCTATCTCAATTTTTAATTCTTTCAAACCGGCATTTGAGGTGTAGAACGTTCTTCCTTTTTCCAGAGAATAGATACCCTCATCACGCACATGCCATGGTGTGTCAAAATCCGGCTCACCAACACCAAGAGAAATTGCATCCTTCATTTCACTTACAATGTCAAAAAACTTACGGATACCGGATGGCTCAATTTCTGTAATTACTTTTGATAATGGGTTTCTCATGGTGTCATCAGCATCCTTTCATCTTTTTCTTTTTCTGCCATAATCGTTCCGTGGTCTTTGTACTTCTTCAGAATGAAGTTCGTCTTGGTACTCAGAACGGACTCAAGTGGTGAAAGTTTGTCTGATACGAACTGTGCGGCTTCACGCAGTGTACGTCCCTCGATAGTTACAAGCAAATCATAACTTCCGGAGATCAGATATACTGCGTTTACTTCCGGGTAGTTATAAATACGCTCTGCGATCTTGTCAAATCCCTGTCCTCTCTGCGGGGTAACGCTTACCTCAATCAGAGCGGTTACTTTTTCAATATCTGTTTTGTCCCAGTTGATCAGTGTATGATAACCACAGATGATATGGTCAGCTTCCATAGCAGCAAGTTCATTTGCCACACTGAGTTCATCCTCTCCGAGAATGATGGCCAGCTCTTTGATATCAATACGACTGTTTTTTTCTATAAAAGTTAAAATTTTTTCACGCATTGTCAGTTTCTCCTTTACTTTTCTCAACATTATACAGCATTCAACGGAATTATCCCAAAAGACCTAGTATATCTGCTCTCCCGCTCGCGGCGGCTCCAGGAATCTGCGTTCCTCTTCATTGATCACAACACGGTCATTGTCCGCTGTCGCCTTGCCAACCACAACAGCCGGGATTCCCTGGTGCTTCAGATCAAGCACCAGACGATTACCGTCCTCCGCCGCCAGCAAAAGGCTGCCGGTGGATCCCATCTGGTATGGATTGAGGTCAAAAAATTCACAGATTTCTACTGTTTCCTGTCGAATTGGGATTTTCTTTAATTCGATGTCAAGTCCGACGCCAGAAGCTTCCGCCAGTTCCCACAAAGCTCCGAAAATACCACCTGTGGTCACGTCATGCATGGCTCTCACGCCAGACTTCATGGCGGTAGCGGCCTCCGGAATAATGGAAAAATACTGTTCGAACCGTTCTGCGTCATCCAGTAAATGCTGTGGATACCGTGATAACAAAATTTCCCTGCGGCTGCGGGCAAGTTTCGCCGTTGCCTCAAGGCCGATCCACTTTGTCACAACAATGTCATCACCCGGTCTCGCTCCTGCCGTGGTGGAAAGCATTCCCTTCTTTGCTTTTCCCACCGCCGCAATAGAAACCACCGGCCGGTTCACTTCATCTGTCACTTCCGTATGTCCGCCCAGAACCTGTACCTGTAATGGTTCACATTCTTTTGCAATGGTCTGAACCATTTTGCGCATTTCCGGCTCTTCCACCTCAGGTGGAAGTAATGCAGTAAGCATCAGTCCCACCGGTTTGGCGCCTCCGGCCGCCAAATCGTTCAGATTGGCATGCACCGCACAGCGTCCATCCAGTGAATCACGCCAGATCACTGGATCAGAAGACAACACGATCACTTCATCTTCTGCCACGGAAATTGCCGCACAGTCCTCGCCGACTCCCGCTGCCAGTAATACATCCGGACGTTTCAAATGCAATTGTTTTAATATAGAACGTTTTAAAACGCTCTCTGCTATTTTTCCCTGTTTCATATTGATTATTTATCCCTTATTTGTAAAGCAATAATTTCTTCTCATGCGAGTGTGCATTATTTACACAAAGGCTGTCGTATCGGACAGCCTTGTCATGTTATCTCAGTCTGCGTTAAACCTCCGACTGAGATAAACGCTCTGCGAGAATATGTAGTGATTCTGAGAAGAATATGTCAGCTTACACTGACCAGAATCACGCACTAAGTCTCACCTGTGTTCGACTTGAATTTTATTGTCCAACAGACTGCTCCTGCTGCGCAGCCGTATCTGTTCCCTGCTGTGTCTGATTCTGCGTCTGTCCCTGCTGCGCTGAATCTGCAGGCTGCTGCGTCTGATCCGTTGTCTGATCAGCATTCGTATCTGTTGTCTCCGGCTGCTGTACCGCATTTTTCCACTGCGCTGCCGCTGCACGGATGGTTCCCTCATCCTGTGTCGCAATTGCAGCTTTCATAGCGGCTGTTGCCTCTGCATTTGCAGAAGAAACTCCTACGGAATAAATTGCCGGTGAAGCCTTATATGTGGTCTTGTTAAAGATATCTCTGCTCTGTTCTACACCATCTACTGTCACAACTTTCCATAAGCGGGCAGATTTTCCCGTATGGGCACTCTGTGTCTTTGTAATAGTTCCAACCGCATCTGAGGACTCCTGGAATTTTACTCCCGGATCCGTAGTGCTCAGCGTTTCACTTACAAAGGATACCTTGCGGTTTGCTGCTCTGGTCTCCTGTCCGTAAATAGTAAATGAGATCTTTGATCCACTTGCATAACTCTCGATATAAATCGGAGCTTCTGTGTTATTTTTAAATTTAAAATCCTTATATTCGCCTGCGATAGCTGCATCCGCAGACGGATCCACATAATTTACGATCATGGAATGTCCGGAACGCTCTGTCACTTCCAGTTCTGCCCGTATCACTGCATTATATAAGGTAGTAGATACCTGACAGATTCCGCCGCCGTAAGCATCTACAGTTGTTCCGTTTTCATAGGCACCTGCAAGTTTATAGCCGTTCTCCGCATTAAATGGAGAAACCGTATGGTATACAGAAAATTCTTCTCCCGGATAGATTACGCTGCCGTTGATTTTCTTGCTTCCGTTGGCAATATTTGCCTTTCTGCCGGATGCGGAAGATGCATAATTCGTGGTAAATGTACCAAGTACATCCTTTACTTTTTCCAGTTCTTCACGGGATCCTTTCGGCTTGCTGATCTCAGCTGTCAGTTCCACGGTATTGTTCTCTTTCCAGCCATCCTGCAGGCTTTCGTCGATCGCCTCCACAGATTTTGCCACATCGACAACGATACCATCCTGACCATCGATCACCTGAAAGGAGCCGTTTTCTCTTGTTAGTCCGAAATCCACTGCATCTCGGTTCAGCTCAGATGCATGTTCTTCCAGATATGCGGTTGTTTTCTCAGAATCAACAGCCAGCGGCAGATGGAACACTTTATCCTCATGCTCCAGATCTTTGCCTGCTTTATAACGGGCGATCAGGTTTCCGCTTTTTCCGTATGCAACGGCTTCATCTACACTCTCCTGATTTCCCCATGTCACGCCCAGATCTTCTGCTGTCGCTTCCACGGACACGTCATTGATCGTCAATGAAACGGTCTGTTCCGCCAGACCATCCACATAATCCTGAACAGCATCGATTGCTTCTTCTTTTGTCATTCCGCCCACTGCCACGTCACCGATAAAAATACGATCAGCGATGACAGAATTTTCACTCTTTTTCGCCTGAGCAGTCTGATGACCGACTCCTGCTGCCAGCAGTACTGCCGCACCAAGCACCGGTAATACTCTGATCCATTTTTTCATTCTATGTTCACCTTTCTATATTAACAGTGCGGATAATATTCCTGTTACCACCATGGCCACAAGTACAATGATCACAACAATTGAGGCCAGCACTCTTTTTTTCTTTGATTTTTTATACATGTTCTGAGCCCTCCTGTCTCGGAATTCTTCCATACTTCGCATAAATTTTGTCAATCATACGCGATGCTTCGCTCTTTGTCAGACTGTCAATTTCGATATCAGATTCTATTCTATGATAAATCAGCAAATGATTCAAGTCTCTTTTTTGCGCCGGAGTCAGTGGTCCCTGCTTTTTCACTTTGTAATTCAGCGGTTTCGGCACAAAAAGTCCTGGCTCCTTCTCCTGATACGCTTCCTGTAGCAATAAAAACAGTTCCGCCGTTGCCCGGGCATCGTCCACAGCACGGTGTGCATGATCTCTATGAATCTGAAAATAATCACACAGCACTTCTAATGACTTTTTCTCCGGCTCTTTCAAAACTTTCCGGGCAATTTTTAACGTGTCAATGGCTTTCTGATCCCAGGGAATCCCGTGATTGACCGCGCATTGTTTCAAAAATCCATAGTCAAAGATCACATTGTGTCCCAGCAACGGTGCATCTCCTGCAAACTCCAGAAATTTCTGCAGCGCTTCTTCCGCCTCTGGCGCATCCACCACCATCTCTGATGTGATTCCGGTCAGCTCCGTAATCCGGTCATCAATCTTTCGATGCGGATTTACAAAAGTCTGAAAGGTATCCAGGATTTCTCCCCGGTACAGCCGCACTGCACCAATTTCCAGAATCCGGTCTGTTTTCACCTGCAGCCCGGTCATTTCCAGATCAACTGCGATCAGTTCCGTCATTGGTTTCATGCCGTCTCTCCTTCCATCTGTGCATCTGTGATCACCGTAATGGCCGCCTCATTTGTCAGCGGATTTCTGGTTTCATAGTCAAATAAGAACCACAACGGTTCTCCTTCCTTACGATACTTTCCTTCCGCATCCAGCCAGTAAAAATGTTCCAGATGGCAGTATTTTTTCTCCATTCCATGGGCTCGCAGATATCTGGATGTTTTTTTCTTCTCCAGTGCAAGGTCCTGCGCCCACGCCGGCCGGCTCTTTGATTTTTCAATTCTATACAGGTCAAACATCAGCGCTTCCTGATAAGCCTCTCTCCGCTCCGGATCCACAGACACCGCAAAATCCAGCACAATTTCCGTCCGGCGGACGCGATTGTGATTACAGTCCAGATACCCGTTACTTCTATAATAGTGTCCCATATCCAGAAACATCTGAAATGCGCTGTCATACTGTTTCTCTAAAACACCCAGATATGTCAGAAACTGACCACTGTTATAATGAAGCTCCAGCATTTCTTCCACCAGACGGATCTCCAACATCTCATCATAGGAAACCCATTTGCTCGCCAGTACCTCATATGGTGGTTTTGTACGATAAACCAGACCGTACTCCGCAGCGTGTTCATACATATAAGAGCCTTTCAGCACTTTTAAAAAGCCCAATTGAAGCTGCTGTGTATGCAGTGCATAAATATCGTTAAAGGACTGCTGAAATCTCTGATAATCCTCAAATGGCAGTCCCGCGATCAGATCCAGATGCTGATGAATATTTCCCCCCGCTTTTACCCGGTTCACTGCATGATACACTTTTTCCAGACACATGGTACGGTGAATTTCACGAATCGTCACGTCGTTTGTGGACTGTACACCAATTTCCAGCTGGATCAGCCCCGGACGCATATCAGAGATCAGCTCCAGTTCATCCTCTCTGAGCAGATCCGCGGAAATTTCAAAATGGAAATTCGTGATTCCGTTATCGTGTTCCTTGATATACTTCCAAATTTCCATGGCATGTTCATGCTGACAATTAAACGTACGATCCACAAATTTTACCTGTGGTACTTTTGCGTCAATAAAAAACTGCAATTCTTTGTATACAAGCGGCAGACTACGGAAACGCAGTTTTTTGTCCACGGAAGACAGACAATAACTGCAGTTAAACGGACAACCACGGCTAGATTCATAATAAATGATCCGATGTTCAAAATCTTTCAGATTTGCATAGCAAAACGGCAGTTCATCCATGGGAAGCAGGCTGCGCAACGGTTGGATTTTCACAGTTCCGTCCGCTCTGCGATAAGAAATACCGTCAATTTTCCCCAACAGTTCCTCATTTCGTTCTGCTAAAGAGCCTGACTTTTTCTCGTGTTCAGCCTCTGCAACTTCCGTCCCTTTCTGCACATTTTCACTGTTCTCTGTCAAAAGTTGTGTCTCTTGTTTGTATTGTTCAAAATAAGTGCACAACTCTGTCAGTGTCCGCTCACCCTCACCCATCATAATTCCTGTGATGGCAGGATTTTCCTTCAGGAAACGCTCCGTTTCAAAAGATGCCTCCGGTCCACCAACCCAGATTGGCACTTCCGGGCGCAGTTTGTGAAACTCGGCCGCCAGTTCCCTGACATACTCCACGTTCCATATATAGCAGGAAAAAAGCAGTACATCCGGCTTCTGACGATATATTTTTTCCAGAATATCGTCCAGCTGATTGTTAATTGTATATTCCGCCCGATCTATCTTATGTCCGTGTGCCTCAGCGTAGGCCTGCAGGGAATAAACGGCCAGATTTGAATGAATGTATTTCGCATTGATTGCCGTCAATAAAATTTTCATCTGAAATGCTCCATCTCTCTTTTCTCTATCTTGTATCTGTCATTACTTTTTCTTATCATTTTCACATCTTAAGCATTTCATACGATACCACAAACCCGAAAAAAAGGAAAGAAAAAAAGCAGCTACAAAACCTCATTTCAAAGGTCTTATAACTGCATTCCTTACATGTAAAGTGGACATTCACAATCCACTTTTGCGATAGAAGAAATCACCCCTGATCTTATTGTGCCTTACTATATACCCACAAATTTTTCATCTGTGACGTAATTTCTTCCAGATTCCAGCTTTTATCACTGTTTTTACGACTGTTCGGATCATTTATCGTAACATCTCCATTAGATGTCACCCCAGTCAGCACGATAAAATGTCCGGTTGTGGTAAAATCGCCCGGTCCCATAATGCAGATGATTGGATGACCGTCCCTCAGTTTACTGCGAATCGTATCCGCATCCAATCCCAGTTCATTTGCATACAGACCAAGATTATCGGCAAGTCCTGTCATCATATCCCAGGAAGAACCGCTGCCATTGACATAGTAGCCATCCGCCTGCGCCATTTTTGCTACCGCGTAAGGATTCATGTTCAAATTTCCGGTCAAGCCTACGCAGACCATAGAAAGTGCGGTCGGTCCGCAACCGGTCACTGCCAGGAAATCATCGCCATAGGTTTTATAGCCCCAACGCTCGTCCCACTGAATAAAAAGCGGTATTTTTCCATCCGCCATATCTCCGGAAATATCAATATTTTCATCGCTCCCGTCATCATTTATATGTTTTTTATAATCCAGAACAAATTCTCTTGCCTCCGGATTTTTCTCATACAAACGAATCAAACTGTCCGGATAACCTTCCACCTGAAGTTCTGAGCTAGAAATCACACCGAAGGATGCCCTGACACGATCGATCATTCCGTTTTTTCCACATACTACAACTGCCAGAATCACCAGAACAATTGCCAGAAACGTTTTTCTTCTTCTGGCTCTGCGCCGTCTCTTTTGCTGTTTTATGCTCATCCTTTTTTTCATATTTCATCTATCTCCCTATGTCGATGTATACAAAGTTACCCTGTGCATACATCTTCTTCGTGTCTTACTGTGTTGTATTTTCTCTCTTCTTTAGTAAAACACATCTATATTAGAGATATTTTTATATAATCTGTCCAAAAGCTTACGATTTTCTTACAAAAATCTTATTTCCAGCTTATCTGCTCCCTTGCACATTTTCCCTGCAGAAGCTAAAATAAGAGTAGTTTTTTGAAAGGACGATTCTCATGATTGCAAGAACAGATATTTTTAATATTAACTTCTATAAAAAAGAACGCTTTCATGGCAGCTACAAGAGCATGCATTACCGTATTGAAAAATATGCACCGGAAGAAGGAGACACCGTACTGCAGGTGACCGTGTGGCCGGGACCGTATAATTTTGATACCACACCAGATGAACAGAAAACCTCCGTCAGCTATCCATTTACTAATGATGGGCTGACAGAGGTCTGCGATTATTTAAATAATTTTTATACGGAACACTTTTGCAACTAAGGATAAACGCAAAGTAATTATAAATCTGTACCATACGGTTTTTTAAACTGTTTTTAGATTTTGAACCAGAGGTAAGACCAAAGCCACCGCAACGCGGTTCCCTTGACCATATACAAAAAGAACTGCTACACTGTTGTCAACGACGGAAAAATGAAACTGTTTTTGAGTTTCTCGCCGTCGGTAATCGACGTATAGCAGTTCTTTTGTATATGGTCAAGGGTGGCGTAAATAGCCAATTCCTTTCGCTTTTTCTTTTCTCTGTGTAAATCTGCGCATGCAACATAACAGTTATTTTGCCATTAGCTTATATGCATGCGTGGTACGCGGTGCCACGGCGTAAATGGAACAAAGCAGAAACGAACTCCAACGAAAGAACCATTGTAAAATTTTCGTTGTGACCGCTGCGTCTAGCCCGACCGCGGGAGTGTGTCTGAGCACGCCGGTTTTGCGGGCGAGTTCGCGGGAGCGGTCGGAGATAAGCGACGCAGTGGTAACAGAAAATTTTTCAGGTTCTTGTTGGAGTTCGTTTCTGCTTGTTCCAAATCACCCTAAACAAGAATTATTTTTCAATAGCCTCCGTCCGAATCACAAACTTCACACTTCCACTCATATCTTCTTTCAGTCCGGAAAATGTATGATAATTCTCCCCGGCATCCAGCACCAGATCCACACGATCCAGTAATTCTTCCACATCTCCATGATATGCATCACTCAGTTTTTGAATGCCCTCTTCGTCAAACTGAATCATACCATCGCTGAGTGTCTTTGCACCATCTTTCAGTTTTGCAGCACCAGCGTTTAAGGTTCCACTGTTTGCATTCAGTGTGTCCACACCGGCATTTAATGCGCTGCCTTTGCTGTTTAAAGTATCGACACCGGATTTCAGTGCTGCACTGTTGTTATTCAATGTAACTGCTCCGTTATTTAACGTCTGGATACCTTTCATAAGTTCCGGAACGCTGTTATTTAAACTCTGCATACCAACAGCCAGCGGCTGAATGCCTTCACTGTATAACTTCTGAACACCGGCACTTAAAGTCTGTGCTCCGGATACCAGGCCGCCATTCTCAATCTCAGACGCAAGCGCGGATTTGGTGGAAGCGATTCCGCTCTTTGCACCTGCCACAGCGCCCTGTTTTGCAGCTTCTGCCGCCATTCCACCAATCTGAGCGGATGTACCGTCAGCTATTCCGCTGATCAGCTTGCTTGATACATTGGATACGGAAGAAGCAGAAGCTGTCGTCATCTGAGAAGCAAATGCGGCTGCATCACTCTCCAGCGAATCTAATTTTCCAGCGGCCTGATAATCCGCATAATTTAATTGCTTATATGCTGCTGCATATGCACCATACATGGCCTGGCTGACACCATTTTCCACTTTTGCCTGAAGTTCATCGCTTCCAGTCAGAGCCGCTTTATACTGACCGGCCGCCTGCTGCGCGATGCCCTGATAGGTCTCACCGTCTTTCGCAAACATCTGGTTTACTGTATTTTCTGCCTGCACAGCCTCATCCTCTGTCACGCCTGCATTTAATGCGGCATCCAGCTGATCGATTCCAGCGGAAATTTTCTTTGCCCCGCTGACAATACCGTTGTCTCCCTCAAAATAGGTCTGAACCTGCATTGCTCCGCCGACAAGCTGTGTAATGCCATCTTTGAGATCTCCGGATTTGTCTGCCAGCTGTTTTGTGCCGTCAGCAACCTGAGCCACACCATCGGTATAAGCATCCACTCCCGTTTTTACCTGCGCTACGCCACCCGTATAAGCACGGATGCCGCTCTTTAATGTGGAAACACCTGTGGTATATGCTTTGATTCCGTCAAGCAACGTACCGCTTCCGTCAACAAGTGCTTTACTGCCGTCTACCAGCTGTTTGGAAGCATCACTGAGGGAATCAATGGCATCTTCAATCCCAGACAGATCAATGTCCTGATCCATATTCAATTCCTGTAAAATATCACTCATAACAAAAGTCATGGTCATATCCAGGGTAAAATCTTTGACATCTGCAGTTATTTCCACATAGTCCGGAATATTGACATCTTCCAGATCCTTACTATCCAGACCCAGACTTTCTGATAATCCAGGGAATGCAAATCCCACAACGACCTGATTATTTCCGTCACTGACCACTTTTCCGTTTGTTACTTCCACATTGGTGAAATCTTTATTCAACATCATACCGGTTACAGCCGCAAACGGTACATAGACACCGTCTTCTGTTTTTTCTTTATTTGTGTAATCCACGCGGATTGTCACTTTTCCGCTCTTTCCGGCCAGGTCTTCCGGTGCGATCTCCTCGCCATCCAGATAGTAAGTCATTTTCATATCAATCGGAAGTTCTTTATCGGTTTTTCCCTGATAATATATGTCATTTCCATCTGCCTGCCAGGTCAGTTTTCCATCCGCTCCCTGTGTAAAAGTCTCATCGCCTTTTACATTTTCAATATCTCTCAGATTGCTGACATCCTCAATCGTATCTGCGCCATCAAAATTTTTAAGCCAGTCACTGACGATCACCTCATTCGGCGTTCCGTCCGGATCAGCTACTACATACACGGTCTCTTCTTTTTTCGCAGCATCCTCAGACTGTACATCCGTCTGTGTTTTCAGCACCTGCGTTAAAATATTTTCGGTATCTTCGCTGTTTTTATCTGTATCAGATTCTGCCTCTTTCGTCGTCTCCTGTGCGGAAGCTGTTTTCTGTCCATAGACATGATAAGCACCCATACCACCGGTCACAATAACTGCAGCCAACACGCAGGCACCGGTACGAATTACTTTTTTTGATTTAAGAAACTGTTTTACTTTTGAAAATTTCATTTGCTTTTCTCTCCTTCTTCTTTGTTCCAAAACCTGCACTTGTTGCACATATTACTTTGTCAAATACCATATACATGGCCGGCAGCACAAAAATTACAACTACCATACTGATCAGGGCACCCCGCGCCATCAAAATACACAGTGAACTAATCATGTCGATATTTGAATAGATACCTACACCAAACGTAGATGCAAAGAAACTCAGTGCGCTGACTACGATGGACTGTGCGGAAGCTGCCACAGCTCGCTGTACCGCATCCTTTTTTTCCATTCCTGCAGCCCGGGAACTCTTGTAATTATTTGTCATCAAAATCGCATAATCAACTGTTGCTCCCAGCTGGATCGTTCCAATTACAATAGATGCAATAAACGGGATCGAGGTGTGCGTGTAGAATGGAATCGACATATTTACAAAAATTGCAAACTCTATGACTGCTACCAGAATGACCGGCAATACCAGAGATCGGAACACCAGAGCGATAATGACAAAAATTGCCACAATGGAGATTGCGCTGACAACCTTAAAGTCTGTATTTGTAATCGTGATCAGATCCTTGGTACATGGTGCTTCACCGATCAGCATACCGTTATCATCGTAATCTGCCACGATATTGTTGATTTCATCAATCTGTGCGTTTACTTTATCAGAAGCAGTCTTATACTCGGAACTGATCAGAATCATCTGGTATTTGTCATCTTCGATGATCTCCCGAACTGACTGCGGGATCATATCCTTCGGGACAGACGGTCCAATAATGCTGTCAATTCCAATGGCCGCCTTGACACCATCCACATGATCAATGCGCTCTAACATTTCCTCCGCATCCTTTGCTTTCATATGGCTGTCTGCCAGCAAAATATGGGTGGAATTCATATCAAACTCTTCATTCAGTTTCTCATTTGCCATAAAACTCTGCAGATCTTCCGGCAGTGTACCCGCAAGATCATAGTAAACTTCCGCATTTTTCTGCCCGTAAATTGCCGGAACCAGAAGCACTGCAAAAATCAGCAGAAAGATTGGGAAACGTTTTGTCACAAAGCCGGACAGCTTTCCAATATCCGGTAAAATGGCTTTGTGTCTTGCTTTTTCCAGTGGTTTGTCAAAAATCAGGATCATGGATGGTAAAATTGTGACACATCCGATCACACCGAATACCACACCTTTTGCCATAACGATTCCGAGGTCCATACCCAGCGTAAAACTCATGAAACACAGGGCGATAAATCCGGCCACTGTCGTAATGGAACTTCCCACAACAGAAGTAATTGTCTGGGCAATGGCATGCGCCATAGCATTTTTGTGATCGTCTGTAAATATTTTTTTCTGATTTTCGTAACTGTGCCACAGGAAAATCGAGTAATCCATGGTTACACCAAGCTGCAATACCGCGCTCAACGCCTTGGTCACATAGGAAATTTCTCCCATAAACACATTCGTTCCAAGGTTATATATGATTGCCATACCAATACTCATAAGGAAGAAAATTGGAATCAGGAAAGAATCCATGGTCAGCGACAATACCACCAGAGATAAAATAACTGCCAGAAGTACATAAACCGGAACTTCCTTGTCGGACAGGTCTCTGATATCGGTAACAACCGCCGACATTCCGCTTAAAAAGCACTGTTCATTGGAAATGGCTCTGATCTGTTCCACCGCTTCCATGGTCTCGTCCGCTGACATCGTGGTGTCATACAAAATAAACATCAGCGTACCTTCATCACTCAAAAATACTTTCTGCATTTTCTCCGGCAGCATATCTGTTGGAATACTGATGTCTGCTACACTGTCATACCAGAGAACTGCCTTTACATGATCCACATCCTCAATTTTTGCTTTCAGTGCACTGGCATCTTTATTCGACATGCCATCCACTACAAATGTGGAAAATGCTCCCGTTCCAAATTCGTCCACCAGAATATCCTGGCCTTTCATCGTCTCGATATCCTCCGGTAAATAGGAAAGAATATCATAATTTACTCTTGTGTGCAGATAGCCAAGCACTGACGGGATCAACAACACAATAGCTGCAATAAATATAATGATCCGGGACTTGACTACGCCTTTTCCAAATTTCAGCATCTTTTCTCATCTCTTTCTATTCTATATTTTACAATTGGGTCAACACCCCATGAAATGGCGGCTGTTCGTTGTAATAGAATAGAAAAAAAGATTGGATAATAGAATATCCAATCTCTTTTCCGTGTATCTGCGACATATTCATATTGTTCTATATGTATGTTTATCGTATACATTTTCACTTTTTTGTATATGTATAAAGTACGTTTTTATATGATTTGTATAAGAATAATTTCAAGTCGAACGCGCGTGAGAAAACTTCTCGTAGTATTTCATTCGTTTCTGAACAGCTACTTCTGCTACATATCTGCGAGCACATCCGCCAACGACCGCGTGATCATAAAACCATATACCTCCACCAGTTCTTCCGGGGAAATCTCCATTCCACTCTCGATCCAGGTCATCATGATATACGTCATGGTCTGGGAATAATACGCCGCGATCCGCTCTGGTGTCAGCCACTGGTTCTTCGGCACCTTACCCTTCATCTTCTCTTCGATCATACCGGTGAGAAGTGAACGAATTCCAATCTCTACCATCTCCCGGAAAGAATTCTGTCCTTCCATCCGGCCCACGCACATATAAAACTCTTTTTCCTTTTGCATCTTGGAAAAAATAATCTGCATTGCCTCGTTGATCATTCCATTTTCCACCAACGGCTGAATCGGCAGCAGAATATCTTGCACCAGAATCCACTCCAGCAATCCATACTTATCACTGAAATGGTGATAAAACGTCGGGCGGATCACTCCTGCCCCATCTGTGATCTGCTTGATCGTAATCTTTTCCACCGGCTGCTCACAGGCAAGCTTCTTAAAACTCTGTGCCAACGCAGCATCTACTGAAACTTTCTGTCCGTTATTCATATTGATTTCCCCCACAAAGCAAAAATACAGTTCACTCGCGCCATTCGCAAAGCGCTCATTCTGGCTTTCCCGCAGCTACGCTACAATCCTTGCTCATAAAAAGGCGCTCTCTTCAGCATTATGCATCCAGAACATTCCTCATGCCAGCATGAACATTTTCTGAATGCATATGATCAGTGAACTGTAAAATAAAAAAGAGCGGGTGATGGGAATCGAACCCACGTATCCAGCTTGGAAGGCTGGTGTTCTACCATTGAACTACACCCGCATGTAC
>NZ_CAKRAS010000064.1 GCF_934295145.1 uncultured Eubacterium sp.
CTAAATTCTTGTTTATAGTTATAAAGAAGGTATAATGTTAATTAATTTAGATATTTCATTAAGTAAAAGATTAAGAGAAAAAATAGTTTCGTCTGGAAATCATTCATATACTAAAAGAGGAAGATTTAAAATTCCAGGGAAAAATAAAAAAGTAGAGTCAGATGCATATAATTGTATTTGCACGATAATGGATAGAATAGATTCATTAGTTGAACATTGCAATTCTTTAAATGTCGATAACAAAAGTGTTGAGGGTGAATTTGCATTGCTCGATGTGCTTAACTATGGACAAACTTTAATTGATTGCATTGATATGTTAGGAAAAATATATAGTGACTCATGGAACGAAAAGAATACAAATGATATTTTTGCTCAACCAGGAGAAAACGGAAAAGGAAATGATGAAAAATATTTTAAATATTTGAGATCACTCTGTTCTGTGCATCCAGTAGAAACAACTGGTTATCCAATGTATCAGGGTAATGAACCAGAATGGTGCCCATATATAAGGAGTGGAAATGATTCTTTCTCTAGACTAAAATATGATGCGGCAGATTTTTATGCTGTTGTGTATAGAAATGATCAGTGTACTTTTAAAGAAGTACCTATTTATATTGAACAAGTATTCAAATATATTCAAATGAGATATAAGAGCATAGAAATGATTATTCAATTAATAGATAAGTATGATCAAGAACGAATAGACGAATTAAAAGAGTTGCATATAAAAACACCGGAAGAATGTGATGATTACAAATGCTATTTAATGAATTTAGCTAATGAAAATAATGTTCGATATGGTAAGGCGAATGAGTATTATATGAAAGAATGGGAAGCTATTATTGAGACGCATTTTAATGATTCAAGTAAAGAATGCTGGTTAGTTCTTTATAAGAAAGAATTGTATGAACATGTTAAATGGGTACATAAACATTTACAAGCTATGGAATGTGATTCGGATGAATGGGATATGCGTGCTTTTGAAAACACAATTTGGAATAAGGTTGATAATTATAGCTATGAAATTGGGAAAATATATAATTATTTATATCCTGAAGAATTGGAAACAGATCAGGTATGGGAGTTCTCATTTATAGATAGAGAACCAGAAATCTGTGATGAAAAAGTGAAAGAAATATTTGAAGTAGTTGACCAAATAAAAGATAAAAATTGTACGCATGATGAAATGATTATGTTTTTTAGGGATATTGAACAAAGATATAAACCAAATAATTCGGAGTGGAGCAGAATATATTTGAAAATTGTGGAGGATGTGTTTGATGGAGTATGGCATTTTGATTATTATTTAAATAATTGGCATGTTTGGCTTCAAATACAATTAGCGCAATGGAGTTTTCAGAGAGGTTCTAAATAAGCCATAAATGGGGGAAAGAAATGTCAGCAATATTCACAGAAGATACATACGAACAAGCCATTATAGAATTGTTTGAAAACATGGGATATGAACACCTCTATGCACCTGATCTGGAGCGAGACTATTCAAGTCCGCTGTTAGATTTTGCGCTGAGAGATTGTTTGGTGCGCATTAATCGAGGCTTGCCGTTGGAAGCAATTGAGGAAGCAATTGCAAAATTGCGAACATTTGATATGGGAAGTCTGTTGCAAAAAAATATGCTTTTCATGGATTATCTTCAAAATGGAATTACTGTTAAGTTTTTTGTAAATGGAGAAGAACAGGCAGCGATTGTTCGATTGATAGATTATGAGAACGTAAAAAAGAATACTTTTTATGTGGTAAATCAGTTTACCTTTTTGGAAAATGGAAACAATCGGCGACCAGATATTATACTTTTTATTAATGGGTTGCCACTTGTTTTAATGGAGTTGAAAAGTCCGGCAAAAGATGAAGTGGATGCTGAAAATGCATATAATCAGATTAGAAATTATATGCAGGATATTCCGTCAATGTTTATTTTTAATGCAATCTGTGTAATCAGTGATTTGTCTACCAATAAGGCTGGAACGATTACCTCTGGTCTGGATCGCTTTATGGAATGGAAAATGAAAGATGGAAATCATGAAGATACGGCGTATGCGCAATTCGATACCTTCTATGAAGGAATGTTTCAGAAAGAACGCTTGCTAGATATTTTGAAGAATTTTATTTTGTTTTCCGGTAGTGGCTCTGGACGTTTTAAAGTGTTGGCGGGATACCATCAGTATTTTGCTGTACGGAAAGCAATAGAGAAAGCAAAAGTAGCTACAAAAACGGATGGTAAGGGTGGAGTTTTTTGGCATACACAGGGATCTGGAAAATCACTATCTATGGTATTTTATGCACATTTGCTTCAAGAAGCATTGGACAGTCCGACAATTGTTGTTATGACGGATCGTATTGATTTGGATGACCAGTTATATACGCAGTTTTCACAGTGCGCAGATTTTTTGAGGCAGACACCGGTGCAGGCTGAGAGCAAAGAACATCTGAAGTCATTGTTGGATGGCAGAAGTGCGAATGGTATTATTTTTACAACAATGTTTAAGTTCGAACGTGGTGAAAAGCCACTGTCTGAACGTAGAAATATTGTGGTTATGGCAGATGAAGCACATCGTGGTCAATATGGATTTGATGAGAGAATTGTAATATCAGAGAATGAAGCTGGCGAAAAAGAAGCGCGGACAGTGGTGGGAAATGCCAGAGTAATACATGATGCATTGCCAAATGCTACTTTTATCGGATTCACAGGGACACCAATTTCTTCCAAAGATAGGAATACCAGGGAAGTATTTGGTGATTATATTGATATCTATGATATGACGCAGGCGGTTGAAGATGGGGCAACACGACCAGTATATTATGAAAGTCGTGTGGTTCATTTGAAATTGGATCAAAATACATTGGCATTGATTGATTCCACATATGATGTGTTGGAACATCAGTCGGATTCTGCAACGATTGAAAAAAGTAAAAAAATGCTTGGTCAGATGGAAAGCGTTCTCGGAGCAGATTCTACAATAGAATCTCTTTGTGGAGATATTGTGGTGCATTATGAAAAAAATAGAGCAAATTTGTTGACAGGAAAAGCAATGATTGTTGCTTATTCCAGATCTATTGCAATGAAGATTTACCGACAAATTTTGAAAATGCGCCCAACATGGAAAGAAAAGATAGGTGTGGTAATGACCGGTGGCAACAATGATCCGGAGGATTGGAAAGAAATTATAGGAACCAAAGCACACAAAGAAGAGCTGGCGAGAAAGTTTAAGGACAATAATGATCCAATGAAAATAGCAATTGTGGTTGACATGTGGCTGACGGGATTCGATGTGCCGTCATTGGCTACAATGTACATTTATAAACCAATGCATGGATATAATCTAATGCAGGCCATTGCCAGAGTAAATCGTGTGTTTAAGGATAAAGAGGGCGGACTAATTGTTGATTATGTTGGAATAGCGTCAGCATTGAAAGCCGCAATGAAAGAATATACGAAACGGGATCAGTCAAAGTATGGCGATATGAATATTGCGAAGGTGGCTTATCCGAAATTTCAGGAAAAATTGCAAGTATGTAAAGATTTGCTTCATGGATTTGATTTTAGTGGATTTTTTGGTGGCACACCACTGGTTATGGCAAAACTGATTACAGGAGGCGTCAATTTTGTCCTTGATGCAAGAGCACCGCACAGAAAGGAACTTTTTCTGAAAGAAGCCATGCTTTTGAAACAGGCAAATTCACTTTGTTCCAGTTTGACAACGGAACAGGAACGGCATGAAGCTGCATATATGGAAGCAGTTCGTTCTACTGTTGTGAAGATTACTTATAGTGGTTCTGGTGGCAAAAGTTTGTCATTGAAAGAAATTAATGCACAGATCAATGAATTGTTGAAATCAGCGGTTCAAAGTGAAGGTGTTATTAATTTATTTGATAGCAGCAAAACGGGTGAAAATTTCAGCCTATTTGATCCGGCAGTGTTGGATGAAATCAGCAGGATGAAAGAGAAAAATATTGCTGTGGAAATTTTGAAAAAATTAATGTCAGAACAGGTTTCTATGTATAAGCGAACGAACGTGGTTCAGTCACAGAAGTTTTCGGAAAAAATTACGCAATTAATGAATTCATACTATAATGGCTTGATCACAAATGAAGAAGTAATTAAGGAATTGCTTAAAACGGCAGAAGAAATCACAAATCTTTATAAAAATGGTCAGAAGCTAGGATTGACACAGGAAGAATTGGCATTTTACGATGCGCTTACAAAACCAGAACATATTAAGGATTTTTATCAGAATAATCAGCTTATTGCATTGACGAAGGAACTGACAGAAATGCTTCGTAAAAATCGAACAATTGATTGGCAGAAAAAAGAAACGGCACGAGCCACCATGCGTAAGATGGTAAAGCGTTTGTTGAAAAAGTATGACTATCCGCCAGAAAATTATGATTTTGCAATCAGTACAGTAATTAGTCAATGTGAGCTTTGGACGGATAATGCTGATAATCCGGTGACAGGCATTGAAGAGAAACATAAAAAAATAATTTACAAATACCCGACAGAAGAGCATTTTGATATAGCTGCTGAGCCAAATCATTATATGAAAAATGAATGATATGTAATGGATGAAGCAATTTGACAAGCAATACGACAAGGATGAACGAAAATGTTATTTTCCCCAAACATATTTACGCTTATAGCTCTTATCACAAGTTATAAGTTGGCGAAAGTATTTGGTCATGGAATCGGATATACGCTGGGATTATTTTTTTCCAAGGTTGTTCTGGCTGATTCTGGGATTTGGATCCAGTAAATATCAGGGAATTTAAACCACAGGTTGAATGTTTTCTTTATTGGATGCATATATAATTAATTTACTCAGCACTTTTGTGTTGGTAAAAAATCTGGCTTTTTTAAAAGAAAAGTGCTAAAGTAATAAGACAACATGTTTTGGGATGGAGAAGATTGCGGAGGTACAAAAAATGCAACCAATGTATGTATCAATTCAACAAAAAGAAACAGGCAATCGAATCAAGAGTTTGCTGAAGCAGAATGGCTACACAGTCAAAGATATTCAAGGAGCCATGGGCTTTGAAAATCCTCAGGCTGTGTACAAATGGCTGTCTGGAAGATCCTTGCCAAGCATCGACAATTTTATTATTTTGAGCAGATTATTGCATACCAGTATAGAAGATATCCTCGTCATTGACGGGGATATTGTTCGTTTATGGAGCTGTTACTTTATTTTTATAAAATCAACCGTTTTTCAAAAAATATTTCCCAATAGTATAATAAAACCTTCCTTTGTAAACCAGCAGTTTAGTGAAATATAAATGACAGGGTGTTATAGTAAATACAGCAGCAGAAGTAAAATGATAATGAGAAGGGGGATTTGTTATGCAGAAGATGACATCAGCCTATGCAAATAAAAAATTAAAGAGTCTAGAAGAGGATAAAGCATTCTGGGTAAATAAGGAAGCAACTACATGTACTTATATCGCGGCAATTAATGAAGAGCCGGTGATCCCGGAATATGACTATTTGGAAGTGGCACAGACCATTGAAGATATCGATGCTAAGATAGCGGTGCTCAAGCATGCAATCAATCTGAATAATGCTATGGCAAAAGTGCCGGTTGGCGATGAGGAAATGAGCATTGATACAATTTTGGTCAAGATGGCGCAGTTAAACAAACGTAAAAATGTACTCGATATGATGCGTAAGCAACTTCCGAAGGAACGGCTTGATAATTCTTACCGGGTCAGAAATTCGATAGCAGAATATCGTTATATCAACTATGATCTGGCATTGATCAAACAGGAATACGAGCGTGTATCTGATATGATTTTGTTAATGCAGATGTCGCTTGATAAATATAATCAGACTGTAGAATTTGAAGTGGATTTTTGATGAGAGAATTCCCTGCACTTTTGATGAATCTGTAAGATATTTAGAGTGATAAAATATCAAAGTTATCCGTACAAGATCGAACATACATAGCGTGGAAAAACAGATGGGTTATTGTTTATTGATATGATTTATTTGTTATGAGTTATTTCTTAAAGTTATGGTTCAAAGTTCAGTTTTTTGAACAGGAAAAATATAATCAAGAGAATCTTGTAAAAAACCTGCAGGAAACTGCTTGTGTGGAGGTTCGGTTACATACACAATATTTTGACAAAAATTGGAAAATAAGGAAAATATGAAAAAACGACTGTGTATCGGAAATGGATATACAGTCGATTTTTTTGGGTAGTAATAGGAATCAGACCTGTAGCGGATAATACCGACAGATAGAAGAGTATGTACAATTCCGGCAAATCGTTCATTGACATCTGTTTCATCTTTGATAAAATAGGATAGATATTAAATGATTGATATTTTATAAAGCATGAGAGAATGAAAAGGTGACAGAACATATGAGCAAAATAGGATTAATTGTAGAAGGCGGTGGGATGAAATGCGCTTACAGCGCAGGCATTCTGGATGCTTTTATAGATGAAAATATTACATTTGATTATGCAATCGGTGTATCAGCTGGGTCTGCCAATGTGGCATCTTTTTTGGCAGGACAGCGTGGTCGTAACCTTCGATATTATACGGATTGGATCAAAGATCCGGGATATTTTGGTATAAAGAGTTTTATCAAAACAGGGAATTTGTTCGGATTACAGCATATTTACGGAGATATGACTAATTCTACCGGCGTGGATCCGATTGATTTCCCGACATTGAGTGCGAATCCTACGGAATATTGGATCGTGGCAACGGATGCAGCGACAGGAAAACCAGTATATTTTCCAAAGAGCAAGATGAAACAGGATGATTACCGCTGCATTATGGCTTCCTGTGCATTGCCGGCAGCATGCAAACCGATTGAGATTGATGGAAAACGGTATTATGACGGAGGTGTGACGGATGCAATCCCTGTGCAGCGTGCCCTGGATGACGGCTGTGACAAGATTGTTGCGATTTTATCAAAACCGAGAGGATTTGTAAAGAAACCAGAAGGCATGCGCTTTTTATACAGCAGAATGTGCAAAAAATTCCCAAATACGGTAAAAGCACTGGATAACCGCCATATTATGTATGGTAAATGCCAGCAGCTGTTGTATGATCTGGAAAAAGAGGGCAAAGCATTTGTTTTTGCACCGAGCAATCCACCGAAAATGAGTACCTATACGATGGATCGGGAAGTAGAACAGCAATTATATGACCTTGGAATGAAGGATTTTCATGATGCAGAGGATCAATTTAAAAAATTTCTTATTAACTGAAAAAACGGTAAAAAGTTTTACATCGGGATAAGAAAAATCGGTTGATTTATAGATAGACATAGTGTATATTTTTTAGTGGATGGACAAGGAGACGGAGGAAAAAGTATGAGCGAAACAGTCCGCGTAGCAGTGGATGCCATGGGCGGTGACAACGCACCGGGAGAAATCGTAAAAGGTGCGGTACAAGCTGTTCAGGCAGAGAAGGATATCAAGGTATTTCTGGTAGGTAGACAGGATGCTGTCAATGCTGAGCTTGCGAAATATACTTATGATAAGGAAAAAATTGAAGTTGTGAATGCCGAGGAAGTCATTGAGATGGCAGAACCGCCGGTAAATGCAATTCGTAAGAAGAAGCAGTCATCTCTGGTAATCGGAATGAATATGATTAAGCATCAGGAAGCAGATGCCATTGTGACAGCAGGAAGTACTGGAGCAACGTTAGTTGGCGGCCAGGTACTGGTTGGCAGAATTAAAGGCATTGAGCGTCCACCGTTGGCACCTTTAGTTCCGACGGAAAAGGGAGTTTCACTTCTGATCGACTGTGGAGCGAATGTGGATGCACGTCCGTCACATCTGGTGCAATTTGCCCAGATTGGATCTATTTATATGGAAAACATTGTCGGAATCAAGAATCCGAGAGTGGCGATCCTGAATATCGGAGCAGAAGAGGAAAAGGGAAATCAGCTGGTAAAGGAGACTTTTCCATTGCTGAAAGAATGTCCTGGTATTAATTTTATCGGAAGTATTGAAGCACGCGAGATTCCGCACGGTGGTGCAGACGTTATTGTCTGCGAAGCATTTGCAGGAAATATCGTACTGAAACTGTACGAAGGTGTAGCTGCAACTTTACTTTCTAAGGTAAAAGAAGGACTGATGTCATCTCTCCGGTCTAAAATTGGAGCACTTTTGATTAAACCTGCATTAAAACAGACGCTGAAGTCTTTTGATGCCTCCCAGTATGGTGGAGCGCCTCTGCTTGGACTGAACGGTCTGGTAGTCAAGACACATGGCAGTGCGAACGCGATTGATGTGAAGAATTCTATTCTTCAGTGTGTGACATTCAAGCAGCAGGATATTAATGGTAAGATCAAAGAGCATATTATTGTAGAAAAATAACAGGGAGGGAGGATTTGCATCATGGAATTTGATAAAATTAAAAGTATCATCAGTGAAGTGTTAAGCATCGATGCTGATGGTATTACAGAAGAGACTACTTTTGTAGACGATCTTGGAGCAGATTCCTTGGATATTTTCCAGATTATTATGGCAATCGAGGAAGAGTTTGAGATCGAGATTCCGACAGAAGAAGCAGAAAAAATCACAACTGTTGGCGATGCTGTAGAACAGATTAAAAAAGCATTGTAAGAATCAGTATAACAAGAAAATGGATGCTGTTGCAGTGAGTATTTTTGCAGCAGCATCCATTTGTGGATTAAACAGGAGGGAAAAAATGGAACAAATCAAAGAATTTCAGGAAAAAATCGGTTATCAGTTTCATCAGGAAGGCTTGCTACGCCAGGCTCTGACGCACAGCTCTTATGCCAATGAGCATCGGATGAAGAAATTATCTGACAATGAGCGTCTGGAATTTCTGGGTGATGCAGTACTGGAAATTGTAACCAGTGACTTTTTATATCATGAGCATACAGATGTGCCGGAGGGAGAACTGACCCGTGTACGTGCGAGCATTGTATGTGAGCAGACACTGGCTTTTTGCACCAGAGCACTGAATCTGGGAGATTATCTTTTCCTTGGAAAAGGTGAGGATCAGACCGGAGGAAGAAAGAGAAAATCAATTTTGTCAGATGCATTTGAGGCGATTATCGGAGCTATTTATCTGGATGGTGGTTTTGCTAATGCAAAAGAGTTTATTCATCGTTTTGTGCTGAATAATGTGGAGCATATGCAGCTCTTTTATGATAGCAAGACTATCCTGCAGGAGATCGTGCAGGGAGATGAGCATAGCGGAAAGCTGGAATACGTGCTGGTAGATGAGAGTGGACCGGATCACAACAAGAATTATACCGTGGAAGCCCGCATTGGAAATAAATGCTATGGCAGTGGTGAGGGACATACTAAGAAGGCGGCAGAACAGGAAGCTGCTTATCAGGCAATTCTGGAGCTGAGAAAGAAGGAAAAATAGGAGATATCTTCAGCTTTAAAATTATATGCAAATTTGCAGAAGTATGAAAGTATATAAGACGAAACGGAGGAATGTATGTATCTTAAATCAATCGAGGTACACGGTTTTAAATCCTTTGCCAATAAAATTATATTTGAATTTCATAACGGAATTACCGGTATCGTAGGTCCGAACGGAAGTGGAAAAAGTAACGTTGCGGATGCGGTGCGCTGGGTGCTTGGTGAGCAGAAGGTTAAGCAGCTGCGAAGTTCCAGCATGCAGGATGTGATTTTTGCCGGAACAGAGAATCGAAAACCGGTGAGTTTTGCTTATGTAGCGATTACGCTGGATAACTCAGATCACAAGCTCCCCTTGGATTATAATGAAGTGACGGTGGCGCGCCGGGTGTATCGTTCTGGCGAGAGTGAATATCTGATCAACGGCACACAGTGTCGTCTGAAGGACGTCAATGAACTTTTTTATGATACTGGTATTGGTAAAGAAGGATATTCTATCATCGGTCAGGGACAAATTGATAAAATCTTGAGTGGAAAACCGGAAGAACGTCGGGAATTGTTTGACGAGGCAGCTGGAATTGTAAAATTCAAGCGTAGAAAAGCAACGGCGTTGAAGAAATTAGAGGATGAACAGCAGAATCTGGTGCGTGTCAACGATATTTTATCAGAGTTGGAACGTCAGGTAGGACCGCTTGAACGTCAGGCAGAGCATGCCAAAATTTACCTGAAGAAAAAAGAAGAATTGAAGGACTGTGACAGAAATCTGTTTTTGCTTGAGATGGACCGCATGAATGCTGAACTGCAGGAATTAGAGCAGAAATGTGGCATTACGGAGCATCAGCAACAGGAAACGACACAGAATTTTGAAAAAGCAAAAGCCAGATACGAAGAACTGGAAGAAAATATTGCTAAGGCAGATGAGCGTATCAGTGCACTGCAGCAACGTATGAATGAGACTGGTGTTTCCAAAGAAAAACTGGAAGGTCAGATTAACGTACTGCGGGAGCAGATCCATACGGCACAGCAGAATGAAGAACATGTGAAGAGTCGTATTGAGGCTCTGGACACAGATATAGAGCGTCAGCGCAAATCCGGAGCGGAATACAGCAGTCAGATGGAAACACTGGACAAGGGGATTTGCGAGACAGAACAGCGAAAAGAGGCGCTGACAGAACAGCTGGAAACATTGCGAAAAGATACTGCTGCAATGGAACAGCAGATTGAGGATGGAAATGCGGAAATAATGCGTCTGCTAAATGCCCGTGCATCAATGAAAGCAGAGCAGCAGCGTCTGAAAACTATGCAGGAGCAGGCTTCCATTCGCCGGGCACAGTTAAACAAAGAATTGCTGGAACAGAAAAGCGGAGGAAATGATGTCAGTGGGTTACTGCAAAAACAGGAAAAAGAGCTGGCAGAACTGAAAGAAAATATCGCTTCCATGGAAGAGGAAAAGATTTCCATTGAGCAGAAGCGAAATAATTGGCGTCAGCAGTTTGAGGAATTGCGCGGAAAGATGGATCAGTGCAAAGAACAGTTCCATAAGGACAGCTCCAGGCTGGAATCTCTGCGTAATATTGCAGAGCGTTATGATGGTTATGGAAACAGTATTCGCCGCATCATGGAGCGCAAGGCAGACACACCGGGGATTCATGGTGTTATCGCGGATCTGATCAAGGTAGACAAGCGGTATGAGACTGCCATAGAGACTGCGCTGGGCGGAAGTATTCAAAATATCGTAACCGATAACGAGGATACGGCCCGTCAGATGATTGAATATCTGAAGAAAAATCGTTATGGTCGTGCCACATTTTTACCATTGACCAGTGTGTCTGCACCGGAACATGTTCCGGCGGAAAAAGCACTTGGTGAAACCGGTGTCATCGGAATTGCAAGCAGTCTGGTACACACGCAGCCGCAGTATGGAAAAGTGGCAGGATATCTGCTTGGCCGTGTGTTGGTAATGGACACCATTGAGCATGCAGTGGCAGTGGCGAGAAAGTTCCACTATTCTTTGCGTATCGTTACACTGGAGGGTGAGTCCTTACAGCCGGGCGGTTCCATGACCGGTGGTGCGTTCCGTAACAACAGTAATCTGCTTGGCCGAAATCGTGAGATTGAAGTATTGGAAAAACAGATTGCAGAGTATCGGGAACAGGCCCAGGAAATCCGCAGCCGTATGGAAGATGTCAAGACGGCAAATGCGTTACTGAAAGACGATTATGAAGAACTGCAAGTGAATCTGCAGCAGGCATATTTACATAAAAACACCCTGGAAATGGAGACCGGACACATTCGTGAGCAGCAGGAAAAGCAGGAAGCAACTTACGCCGGTATTCATGAGGAAATCGCAAAAATCGATGCGGATAAAATTGCATGGACTACGGAGCAGGGACAGATGGCAGAACAGATGCATCTGTCTGTGAACCAGGAAAAAGAGATTACAGAGCATAATAAGACATTTGCTCAGCGGGTGGAAAATAAAAATCTTGAGATTGAAAGTGTATCACAGGATTTGAATGATATTTTACTTGAGATTGCACAAAAGCAGCAGCAGAAATCCTTCCAGCAGCAGAATATTCAGCGAATCGCGGAGGAAATTCGCCGTCTGGAACAGGAAAAAGAGCAGATATTACACGACAGTGCAAACAGTGAATCTGTCATTGCAGAGCGGGAAGCCCAGATCAGACAGCTGCAAGAACAGTCAGAAGAGACCGTTCAGCAGAAAACGGAACTAGATGAAAAGCTGACTGGTATTCGCAGTGAGAAAGAAGCAATGCTTGCAGAGCAGAAGAACTTCTTTACTCAGCGGGAGGAACTTTCCCGGATTATGAGTGATCTGGATAAAGAGATGTTCCGATTAAATCAGCAGAAGGAAAAGACAGAAAATGCGCAGGAATCTTTAAGCAACTACATGTGGGAAGAGTACGAGATCACCTATCATGTGGTCAAAGAGCAGGAAGTTCCAGCAGAAGTAAGTGTATCTGATCTGAAGAAACAGATCGCAGAGATTCGAAATGAAATTCGTAAACTTGGAAACGTCAATGTCAATGCCATTGAGGAGTACAAGAGTGTTTCGGAGCGATATGAATTCTTACACGCACAGCATGCGGATCTGGAAGAAGCAAAAGCGAGTCTGGAGAAGATCATTGCAGATCTGGATGAGGGCATGCGCAAGCAGTTTGCAGAGAAATTTGCTGATATTCAGACAGAGTTTGACAAAACATTTAAGGAACTGTTTGGCGGTGGAAAAGGTTCTCTGGAACTGACCGGGGAGGAAGAAACCAAGGATATTCTGGAATGTGGTATTAAGATCATTGCACAGCCGCCTGGAAAGAAACTGCAGAACATGATGCAACTTTCTGGTGGAGAGAAAGCACTAACTGCCATTGCACTGCTTTTTGCCATTCAGAACTTAAAACCTTCTCCGTTCTGTCTGCTGGATGAGATTGAGGCAGCGCTGGATGATTCCAACGTTGACCGTTTTGCAAATTATCTGCATAAGCTGACAAAAAATACACAGTTTATTGTCATTACCCATCGACGTGGAACTATGACAGCAGCAGACCGCCTGTATGGTATCACCATGCAGGAGAAAGGTGTATCTGCACTGGTTTCTGTAAACCTGATTGAAAAAGAATTGGATGCGTAGTAGGAAAGGAAGAATAGTATGGCTGAAGAAAAAAAAGGTTTTTTTAAGCGTTTAGTAAGTGGATTAACCAAAACCCGCGACAATATTGTGTCTGGATTTGATTCCATTTTCAATGGTTTTTCCCATATCGACGATGATTTTTATGAGGAGTTGGAAGAAATCCTTGTCATGGGTGATATCGGAATCCGTGCAACGGAAGAAATTATTGAAAATCTGAAACAGAAAGTAAAAGAAAATCATATCAAAGAACCGGCAGATTGCCGTGAATTGTTGATCAACAGTATCAAAGAGCAGATGTATGTAGGCGATACTGCTTATCGTTTTGAAGAAGAAAAATCTGTCGTATTGGTGATCGGTGTCAATGGTGTCGGAAAGACAACAACGATTGGAAAACTTGCCGGAAAATTGAAAAATCAGGGCAAGAAAGTAATTCTGGGTGCTGCCGATACATTCCGTGCAGCCGCAGGAGAGCAGCTGACTGAGTGGGCAAACCGTGCCGGTGTAGAGATTGTAGGAGGACAGGAAGGATCTGATCCGGGATCTGTTGTATACGATGCTGTACAGGCAGCAAAAGCCCGTAAAGCAGATGTGTTACTCTGTGATACCGCAGGACGTCTGCACAACAAGAAAAATCTGATGGAAGAGTTGAAGAAAATCAATCGAATTCTGGAGAAAGAATATCCGGAAGCATATCGTGAGACGTTGGTTGTATTGGATGCAACTACGGGACAGAATGCATTGGTGCAGGCTAAACAGTTCAGTGAAGCAGCTGAAATTACAGGTATTGTTTTGACCAAGATGGATGGAACTGCCAAGGGTGGAATTGCGGTTGCAATTCATTCCGAACTGGGCATTCCGGTGAAATATATTGGTGTAGGAGAAAGCATCGATGATCTGCAGAAGTTTGACGCAGATCAGTTTGTAGATGCATTGTTCGAGAAGGAGGACGTAAATGAGTGAAATGCTGACACTGGATCGTTTTGAGGAAGCCAGTGAAATCGTTAAAAAAGTTACACAGGAGACAAAACTTGTATACAGCGAGTATCTGAGTGAGCAGACAGGAAATAAAGTATATCTGAAACCGGAAAACATGCAGTTTACCGGTGCATATAAAGTACGTGGTGCTTATTATAAAATCAGTACTTTGACAGAAGAAGAACGTCAGCGAGGTCTGATCACCGCATCTGCGGGAAATCATGCACAGGGTGTAGCTTATGCCGCAAAACGTTATGGAGCAAAGGCAACTATTGTAATGCCGACCACAACTCCATTAATTAAAGTAAACCGTACCAAGAGTTATGGTGCAGAGGTTGTTCTGTATGGAGATGTTTATGATGAAGCTTGCGCAAAGGCATATGAACTGGCAGAAGAGCATGGTTATACTTTTATCCATCCGTTTGATGATCCCGCGGTTGCAACCGGTCAGGGAACGATTGCAATGGAAATTTTTCAGGAGCTTCCGCTGGTAGAGTATATTTTGGTTCCAATCGGTGGTGGCGGACTTGCAACTGGTGTATCCACACTGGCGAAACTGTTAAATCCAAAGATTAAAGTTATTGGTGTGGAGCCGGCTGGTGCAAATTGCATGCAGGCTTCTCTGGAAGCAGGAAAAGTAGTAACCTTACCGAAGGTAAATACCATTGCTGACGGTACAGCTGTAAAAACACCGGGAAGCAATATTTTCCCATACATTCAGGAAAATCTGGACGACATTATTACTGTTCAGGATGATGAGCTGATCGTAGCATTTCTTGATATGGTAGAAAACCATAAGATGATCGTAGAAAATTCCGGGCTGCTGACAGTAGCAGCACTGAAACATATGAATGTGAAAGATAAGCGCGTGGTTTCTATCCTCAGTGGCGGAAATATGGACGTTATTACCATGTCATCTGTTGTACAGAAAGGTCTGATCCTGCGTGACCGCATCTTTACTGTATCCATTCAGCTTCCGGATAAACCGGGTGAGCTGTGCCGTGTTGCAGGTGTTATGGCCGGTGTACAGGCAAATGTGATCAAATTGGATCATAATCAGTTTGTATCATCCAATCGAAATGCAGCTGTTGAGATTCGAATCACAATGGAAGCTTTTGGTACCGAGCATAAGAGACAGATCATTGCAGCACTTTGTGAAGCAGGTTATGATCCAAAACTAATTCAGGCAGTTCTGTAAATTCTTGTTTAGGGTGGTTTGGAACAAGCAGAAACGAACTCCAACAAGAACCTGAAAAATTGAGACTATGAAGAAAAGTCTGTAAATAAGATTCTTCTATGATAATACAAGGCGAAAAGTTCATCTATTGAGCTTTTC
>NZ_CAKRAS010000065.1 GCF_934295145.1 uncultured Eubacterium sp.
AACCATACAGCGATCTCGTCTGCTCTCTCATCATCGTTTCCGTATTTTGGGAAGTCTCCGGTTGTCTCGAAGTCAACAACGATTCCGCTCTCGTCACGGATTGCTTTTACTTTTGCATATTTGATTGCGCTTAAGGAGTCTACGACATGTGAGAATCCTGCGATACCTGTTGCGAAGGTACGGCGTACATCAGTATCGATCAGCGCCATCTCAGCTGCTTCATAATAATATTTATCATGCATGTAATGGATCATGTTCAGGGTACCTACATAGAGGTGAGCCAGCCAGTCCATCATAACATCATATTTCTTCATTACCTCGTCATAATCAAGGTACTCGGATGTGATCGGTGCATATTCCGGTGCAACCTGATCATGAGTTCTCTCATCCACACCACCGTTGATCGCATAAAGTAAGCACTTTGCAAGGTTGGCACGTGCACCAAAGAACTGGATCTCTTTTCCTGTCTCTGTAGCGGATACACAGCAGCAGATGGAGTAATCATCGCCCCATACCGGACGCATTACATCGTCGTTCTCGTACTGGATGGAACTTGTCTCAACGGAAATATGAGCTGCATATTTCTTGAAGTTCTCCGGTAAATGAGAAGAATATAATACGGTAAGGTTTGGCTCCGGAGCTGGTCCCATATTCTCAAGTGTATGCAGGAAACGATAGTCTGTCTTTGTAACCTGATGACGGCCGTCCATGCCGATACCTGCTACTTCCAGTGTTGCCCAAACCGGATCCCCGGAGAACAGCTGGTTGTAAGACTCGATTCTTGCAAATTTTACCATACGGAATTTCATTGTCATATGGTCGATGAGTTCCTGCGCTTCTTCCTCTGTCAGAATGCCGTTTTTCAGATCTCTCTCGATATAAATATCAAGGAACGTAGACACACGACCAACACTCATAGCTGCACCATTCTGTGTTTTAACAGCTGCAAGATATCCGAAGTATACCCACTGAACTGCCTCTTTCGCATTTTTAGCCGGCTCGGAAATATCGTAGCCGTAGATAGCAGCCATCTCTTTCATGCCTTTTAATGCACGGATCTGATCTGCGATCTCTTCTCTTAACTGGAAGTCCCCACGACGCATACCCTGACGGTTTGTTGCATCGAAATCTTTTTTCTTGAACTCGATCAGCTGATCGATACCGTACAAAGCTACTCGACGGTAATCACCAACAATACGGCCACGTCCATAAGTATCCGGAAGACCTGTTAAAATTTTGTTGTGTCTTGCAACTTTCATTTCCGGTGTATAAATATCAAATACTGCCTGATTGTGAGTTTTGTGGTATTTTGTAAAAATCTCATGAATTTTTTCGCTTGGCTCATATCCGTACATTCTGCAGGATTCCTCAGCCATTTTAATTCCACCGTACGGCATAAATGCACGTTTCAGCGGTTTATCTGTCTGCAGACCAACAACCTGCTCCAGATCTTTTAATTCTTCATCAATGTATCCCGGACCATAAGCTGTCAGGGAAGTAACAATTTCTGTCTCCATGTCCAAAACGCCGTTTTTCGCACGCTCTGCTTTCTGTAACTCCTGCAGTTTGCCCCACAGACGGTTTGTCGCATCTGTCGGTTCTGCCAGAAACTCCTCATCTCCATCATACTGTGTATAGTTGTTCTGGATAAAGTCACGGACATTTACTTCTTCTTTCCACAAACGTCCTTCAAATCCATTCCACTGTTCAAATTCCTTCATGATCGTCCTCACTTTCTGGTTAGTAACTATTAATCATTTCCACGGCCATAGAATAGCAGACTTGTATGCAGAATACAATACCTTTTTTGTTAATTTTTTATCATTTTCATGTCTTGTTTCAAGAAAAAAACAGCCCGAATCTACTTTAGAAAGTAAATTCAGGCTGAATTCCCTATATTTTCCTATCCCTATGTCAATTTTATCCAGTTTTTCTTCTGCTGTTCTTGTTATTTTTTTATCAATAGCACAATTTATGTGTCAAGTACACTTATTTTGGTGCTGACAGTTTCGAAACTGATGATGAAATCATGTAACGCAAGACGGTAGATTAATTTTCGTCGGATTTTCTGCATCTAGCCCGTCCCCGTGAGTGTGTCTGAGCTTGCTGTTTTTTGCAAGCGAGTTCGCGGAAGGGGACGGAGATAAGCGATGCAGGAAATACAGAAAATTATTCGTGTCTGCGTACATGATTTCATCACAGCTCGAAACGTCCGTCTTTCAAAATTTAGAAATTCTCGTCGATATAATCAGCGATTGCCTCACCTGCCATACGTCCGGAGTTAATAGCAAATCCCATGGTGTTTCCGCACAGTGTAAAGTTATAACTATCACCATAGATGGTATTTGCATCAGATCCCGCACTGTAAAGTCCCGGGATTGGTTTCAGATTTGCATCCATAACTTCGCCGTATTTGTTGATTCTGACACCGCCGACTGTTCCATAAGCAGCAATGTAGTATTTACCTACCAGATAGCCGCCCTTTCCTGTGATCGGATGCAGATACTCATGTTTTTTGTGGAACTGAGAATCATATCCCTCATCACACATATCATTGTAGTCATCCAGAGTCTCCTCAAGTTTGTCAGCATCGATACCAAGTTTCTCAGCCAGCTCTTCGATGGAATCTGCTCGGATGAATCCGTCATAGCCTTCTTCCTCCGCACGATCAAACTCAGCATCAACTGCCAGGAATGCATCTTCCGGATGAACGATGTCAAAGATATCCGGACCGTTTTTCTTGTAGTTTTTCAGGATTTTAGCATCCATGATGCAGTATCCGTAATTTCCCGGCTGAAGTGCCAGCGCATTTCCTGTGTAAGTTGTGTTACCCATCATGCCCTCGTTCATGAAACGGTCACCGTTCTGGTTAATCAGAAGGTTTGGCTGACGAAGAACTGCATCTAACAGGAACCAGTTCATATTATCTTTTAACTGATAGATCATCTCGATGTTTGCACCAAATTTCTGTGCGCCTGCATTCCACATCATGTTCAGACCATCACCAGTTGTACCCGGAACGTTGAATGGGAAGTAGTTCTCCCAAAGGTCATAACCAAAGTTCTCTTTGATCATCTCTTTGTTTGTACCGAATCCACCGGTTGCAACAACAACTGCTTTACCGCGTGCTTCAATCTCTTCGCCATCTTTGTCAACTGCTTTTACACCAACACATTTGCCGTCTTCCATGATCAGACCGGTAGCCGGTGTCTCAAGGTAGATCTCTGCGCCAAGCTCTTTTGCTTTCTCTGTCATGGCACGAACCATCGGTCCTGCTGCACGAGGTCCGATCACACCATTCTCAGGTTTTACAATATGCCATGTTGCCTCAGACTCTCTGAAGTAACGGAATGCACCTGCAAACTCAACGCCCATGTCTTCCAGCCACTCGATGGTGTCTGCGGATTTGTTGAAGTATGTCTGAACCAGGTCGCTGTCTACACGGTAATGTGTATACTCCATGTGTTTGTTCAGAGCTTCGTCTACTGTGATGTCACAGAATGCTTTTTTCTGGTATTTTGTACCGATTCCAAGCGGTCCCATACCCATGTTTGCTGCTCCACCTGTTGTGTTGGATTTTTCAAATACGATTGCTTTCAGGTCATTCTCACCTGCTGTGATTGCTGCTGCAAGACCTGCAGGACCTGCTGCTACTACAATTACATCTGCTTCCATTGTTTTCATAATGAAATACCTCCATAAAGTTGTGTTATTGTTAATTCCTTAAAAGGAAAAGTTTCTCTTTGTCCGATGACAGCCTGAACACTGTCTGTATAAAACATTTTAATGACGTTTTTTAAATTTACCGCATTTTGTCAGACGGGTCGGCAGCTTCGGCAGACGACCGTTTGTCTGAATGATTGCATCATTCTCACATGCAGAAATACATTTTCCACATTTAGTACACTCGAATTCGTCGATCATGTGAATGTATCCATCCTTGCCCTCAATGGCATCCACCGGACAGACATCCGCACATTCCTCACAGCCCTCGCAAAGATCCGGATCAATGTAAATGCTCATAAATGCGGAACATACATTGTTTGCACATTTTTTCTTCTTGATATGATCTTCGTACTCATTTGCAAAATATTTCAGGGAACCCATCGCAAAATCGGATGCGGTCTGTCCCATGGTACACGGAGTGGAGAATGTCATGGCCTCTCCGATTTCTTCCATCATATCAGTAAACTCTTTTTTGCCCTGTCCTTCGGTAATTTCTTTTACCATGGTGTGAAGCTGGATCAGACCTTCACGGCAGAAAGTACATTTTCCACAGCTCTGCTTGCGCTCTGCCAAAAGTACTTCTTCTGTCTCGTGGATCATACAGCATTTGGAACCGTAAACAGTGATCACACCATTTCCGATCTGGGTATCTGCCTCAATCACCAGATCCATGGCAGATGCATCGTACAGTTTTGTGCCGATGGCGATGGCTTTCACGTCTGCATCTCCTACCAGATCAGCCACTTTTGTACCAAAAGATACTTTCTGAAGCTCACCCATTTTTCCATCTTTGCAGACCGCCATGTATGTACACGGTTCATAGCTGTCTGCGAAAATATCTGCCAGCGCAGCCATGGTCAAAATATGGTGGAATGCACCGCCGCGGCTTGCTCTGCGGTTGATGATGCCGGTCTGGATCTGGATGCCATACTCAGCAGCCTGTGCTTCCAGTTCTTTTGCATACGCAGCTTCTTTCTCTGGAATATACAGATACATTTCCTCTGCATTTACTGCCAGCGCTGCGATAGCCATACCTTCCATTACTTTTTTCGGGTCAGCTTTCAATACTTTCAGCAAAACCCCTGCGATATCCGCATTATTTAAACCTGCAACCACGCGAATCGGATTTGTCTGAAATTCACGTTCTGCATTTACCTGATTCCATTTTTCTGTCACAGCACTGCGCTCTACACCGAATTCCAGTAATCCGGAAGCCGCAGTTTTTGCCAGAATATCTTCAACACTCATGTTTTTTGCATTTTCTAAAGCACTCATCTGTCTTACGCCTCCTTCTGATTCGAATACTCGGTCCACAGTCTGGACGGATGGATCTGAAGTCTTAAGTCACACTGCAGGCAGCGGCTTGCCTCGCCGCAGATATCCGCGTCACAGATACCATGGTCTACTTCATTGAAGTTATCCTGTCTCTCTGCTGCCGGAGTCACCTGAGTCTTGGTACGTCCAAGGTAACCAAATCCTTCTACTTTACCGATCTTTGGATCTGCATGCTGCTCGGGAGCAAGTGTCTCGCTGATGTCTCCGTCGCCGCCCAGATATTTATCAATTTCAACCGCTGCATCACGGCCGGATGCAATGGCAAGGATTACGGATTTTGTTCCGTATACAACGTCGCCGGCTGCAAATACGCCTTCAGTCTCAGTTGCAAGAGAATTTTCTTTTACTACAATGCTGTTTGCTCTGCCTAAAGTCAGACCTGCTTCTTCTGTCAGATCCGGGCGCTGACCGGTTGCAAAAATAACCGTGTCTGCATCAATGTGATGCTCGCTGTCTTCCTCTTTCTCGATAATGGCTCTGCGGTTCTCATCGAAAGTGAAGGATTTTACGTTCATAAAGTCAACACCTGTAACAGCGTCACTTCCTGTGATACGCTCGAAAGTCTGTGCCGGATGTACGAAGATACCTTCTTCTTTTGCCTGCTCGATTTCTTCATCATCTGCAGTCATGGCTTCTCTTGCTTCCAGACATGCCAGATGGATTTCCTCTGCGCCCAGACGTTTTGCAGTTCTCGCACAATCAAAAGCTACGTTTCCACCGCCGAGAACGATGATGCGTTTGCCCATTCCTGTTTCCTGACCAAGACTTGCGTTACGCAGGAAATCAATATTTAACAGAACTCCTGGAAGCTCGCTGCCTTCCATCGGGAGACGGACCCCTTTGTGTGCACCGATGGTCATCAAGACTGCATCGTACTCTTTCAGTAACTCTACCGGTTTCTCAACTTTTGTATTTGTCTCGATAACTACGCCCTGATCTTCGATCACTTTTGCTTCCTGTGCAACGATCTCACGCGGAAGCCGGTAGGACGGGATTCCGTAGGACATCATACCACCAACCGTCGGAAGTGCTTCTTTTACGGTAACGGCGTGTCCCTGTTTTCTCAGGTAATATGCTGCGGTCAGACCTGCAGGGCCTCCACCTACGACGCATACTTTTTTGCCGGTATCCGTAAGCTGTTTTCCTTTGCCTTTCCAGTAACGGCCGGTGTCATGTTCTGCGGCATAACGTTTGATATCGCGGATGGACATTGCCTCGCTGACTTCTTTTCGTTTGCACTCCAACTCACATGCATGGCTGCAGACATGTCCCAATGCATTCGGGAACGGTACTTTCTCACGGATGACCGCTACGGCTGCATCATAATCGCCCTCTTTTACAAAACGGATGTAACGCGGGATGTCTGTATGAGCCGGACAGGCGGTACGGCACGGAACCAGCGCCTCTTCTTTTTTCAAGTTCGTTGTCAGAAGCTGTAATTTATCACGAATGGAACCAGTCGGACAGACTTCCGCACAGGCAGTACAGAAACGACAGTCTTCGTCTTTCAGTAATTTGCCATGTAAAGTTCCTACATATGTCTCAAGATCTTTTTTGTTATACTGTAATACTCCTACACCTCTTAAGTTGTTGCAGGCACGGACACAGCGTCCACACAATACACAACGGTTCATGTCGTGGATGAGCAGCGGATTGCCCTCTTCCATCTTGATACCTTTGATACGGGTACGCATACGTGCGTTATTTGCACCGATGTACTGAATCAATGTCTGAAGCTCACAGTTACCGTATTTCGGACATGTGGAACAATCTTCCGGATGTCCTGCAAGCAACAGTTCCAGTGCCAGAGTACGGAGTTTATTGATCCGCTCACTTGTAGTATGTACAATCATGCCATCCTGTGCACGCAGGGTACAGGATGTGGTTACGCCTTCCTGACCTTCTACTTCTACAATACACATGCGGCAGGAACCATTCTCCGGCAGATCCGGATGATGGCAGAGGTGCGGAATATAAATTCCGGCTTCCAGCGCACATTCCAATACATTTTTGTTCTCCGGCACTTCCAGACGTGTGCCGTCAATCGTAATGACTGCCATGTTTTTCTCCCTTCTGTTCTTTGTAAAGCGTTCATTCAACAGTTGTCGTTCTGATTTTCATTCTGTTCTAATCATAGTTTCCAGGAATGCTGCGGCACCCCTGCTGTTTTGATATATTTTGACGTGCACGGTACTATTATGGTACACTGTCACTATAATCACTGATAAAATTATAACATGCACACTATAAAAAAGCTTCAAACAGCTGTTGAAAATCATTCACCCTTTTGGCTTTATTTTCAACAAATGTCGAATGAAATATCTGTCACTTATGTTCAGGGGGATACTTTATGATCACGTTAAAAACATTGCTTGATCAGTTGCAGGAGACTTACTCCTGCCGGATTAAAAATGAATATGACATGGAGCGGTTTGTCAGCCGGATCGATATGCTCCGGCCGGATACGGTTCTGTGTGAGGATACGCTTTATCTGTGTTCGGATGATGTTCCGGGAAAGATTGCTGATAATAAGAATGAGCAGGCACCCATACTTCTAATGGATGCGAACCAAAACATAACTTCGAATGAAAGTTTTTTTGTTATTCCAGTAGAAAACATGCCAAAAATAACCGACGCTTTTCTGTTTCTGAATGACCGTCTGGCCTTTGAATTCCGCCTTCAGCAGGAGATTAACGACCTGTATCACTTACTTTACAGCGGCCGCGGACTGGATGACCTCATCCTTCGGGCGGAGTCCTTTCTGCATCGTCCCATGTCCGTGCTTGACGCAAGTTACAGCATGATCGCTGTTTCCCCGTTGATGCACAAGCTTCCTTTCGGTATGGAAAAAAGCGCGGAAGGTATTTTCTTAAGTTCCCAGGAAGTGGAAAGTCTGCGCCGCCTGCAAATTGAGCATCAGATTTACAAAAACAATCAGGCCTTTTTTATTCAGACCGAAGATCACCCGGATACAAACTGGATTTTCTGCGGTATCCGTATTCAGCATGTCATGACCGGCTACGTGGCACTTTGCCTGCCGGAGAAAGCCGAAGCCAGCGAACATGAGTTGCGGCTGATCACTGCCTTTTCCGACATCTGTGCAATTGAAATGCAAAAACATGAATTTTTTGTGCAGAAAACAGGACTGCAGTATGAGACATTTCTGACAGAGCTGTTAGAAGGACGTTTCAACGATGTAAATATCATTGAAGCCAGGTTAAAACTTTTAAACCGCCGCTTTGGCAAGTTTTTCTGTCTGGCCATTTTATACTGCCCGGAACCGCACAACAGTGATCTGTTCAACAAACGTCAGATGGCTTCCCTGCGGCAGGTTTATCCAAATGCCATGTCCGTAGTATACAAAAACAATATCATCCTGCTGATCAATCAGGATACACCCGTGCAGTTAAATGCCGCACTGACAGATCCGCTGGAACTTTTTGCAAAACGCAATCATCTGAAGGTCAGCCTGAGCCAGCCATTTGCGGATATTCTGAAAATCCGTATTTTTTACAATCAGGCGCTGCACACGCTGGAGCTTTCTAATCTGCAGAAGCCGGAACAGAATCTGTTTTACAGTACCGATGCGCTGCCGGAATATCTGTTTTCCAAGTGCGATTATCAGGGACTGGAAGTGGGGATTCATTATCATATTTTTCAGCTGCAGGACTATGATAAAACGTATCATACGGAGTTTGTGGAGACGCTTCGGGCGTATCTGGAGCATGATCGGAATGCGGCAAAAACGGCAGAGTTTCTGCATATCCACCGGAGCACATTCTTCTATCGGGTAAAAAAAATAGAAGAGCTGCTGGAAATTTCCATTTCTGACAGTCATCTTCTATTTCTCTACGAATTATCCTTCAAAATCTGGGATTACCTATGCCAGTGATAAAGGTGTATGAAAAATTCAAACCAAATAAAAATGTGAAACAGACACGAACAATTTTCTGCATACGCTGCGCCGCTTATCTCCTGCGACGAAAATTGCCCTACCGCCTTGTTTCACATTTTTTATTTTTAATCTACGTTGTAATCACCAGCATAATCATCCCACGGTGCCACTGACTCAGCTGGCAATGTTACCACTCCAACAGTTTGGAAAGCCGCAGTAACGTCAGACGATTTCTGACGTATGGGCTGCTCTGCAGCGTCAGTTCTACTTCTTTTTGACTAATTCCAAGGTTGGATATCTCATGTACGCAGCCTGCGTCATGCAGTTTTGCATACATGTCGTCTGCATCCGGGAGATCATCGATGAGATCTTCGATTTCCGGAAGCTGCTCTTCTAATTCTTCCAGATCGATATCTTCCAGTGGATTCGGCGTATTTTCTGTCAGAATTCCTTCCAACAGGCCTTTTTTTCCAAATGTATGTTCCAACAGACTCATTTCAAGTCCTTTGGCTGTTTCCGATTTTACAGTTACGTTTTTGTGTCGGATGGCATATCCGAGCTTTTTGTAATAATCCGTCACAAGCAACAGACCGAGCCCCACCTGCTCACCATGCAGTGCCTTGGTCTGCTCATTCAACACGTTTAAGTCCCACAAATGGGATATCATATGCTCTGCTCCGGATACCGGGCGCGGGCTCTCCACCATCTGCATGCACAGACCCGACAGGATCAGGGCATACATCAGTTTTTCAATTGCCTCTTTGTCTCCGAAACGGATATCATCCAGTACTCTGCTGACATCACGGAGTGATTTTTCCAGCAGATCACACACTTCCTCACAGATGTATTCTCCTGTGACCAGATGTGCGACTTTCCAATCCAGAATGGAAATATATTTTCCAAGAAAATCGGACACACCGGATGCGGTAAGTCTTGACGGTGCCGCGCCGAAAATATCAGTGTCTGCCAGAATCCAACGCGGAGCCACACCTGCAACGGTTTTCTTTAACCCATCCCAGTTCAGCGCTGCCACATTTGCTGCATATCCATCCACACTGGCTGCTGTCGGCACAGAAACAAACGGAATATCGTACTCAGTTGCTGCATAACGGGTAAGATCATGAATGGTTCCTCCTCCGATTGCAACCAGCACGTCCACAGAGACACTGCTTAAGCCTCTGTCGCAATAATCCAGCTGTTTCATCACTTTGTTCACACCACGGTTGTCTGCCTGAAGTCCTTCCGGATTCAGTTCAATGACCGGATAATCCTTAAATTCTTCCTCTAAAAACGGTTCCGCCGCCGTCCGCGTATTACTGTCACATATAAATACCGGATTCTGAAACTCTTCCAGAATATCTTCCAGTTGGCTCGCTGCTCCGGATTCGATGACGATCTTCTCGACATCAATATTATGTTCCTTTCCGCAGGCGCACGGCTCTCTTAACTGCCCAAGGTCTACGTCCATCTATCTATCTCCTTCACTTTTCTACACCAATCGTCCGTGCTTCGCATATTTCTATTTTGCCAAATAGTCCGGGCGAACTGTGGTTTTTCACAATTATCTCTTATTTTCTCATATCTTGCGTTAGAACACAACATAATTTTTTATTTTTTTCACCAGTTCACTCGTCACATATATTCAGATAACGCTCGTGCTTACACGAAAAGTTATCTGAATATATTGTGACGTAGGGAGCGCCTTCTTATGAGCAAAATTAATAGCGAGCTTTTGCGATGCTATGGAGAAGCATGTAAATGCGTTTTGCGAATGGCGCGGGTGAACTGGACTTTCTACAAATAAATTTCCTGAAATGGAATGCCCTCTTCCTGCAGCAATCGGATTTCTGTGTCCCGACAGCTAAAAAGAAAAATCTGGTTTTCCTGTTTTGCCAGCCACCGCAGCGTCTGGCGCAGTCTCATTTCATCATAACTTGCAAATGTCTCATCCAGCAAAAACGGCAACGGTTCTTCCTTTGTCAGCAGTTTTCCCGCTGCCATCCGATAAGAAAAATATGCCTGCTGCATGGTTCCCTGACTGTAAGCTTCCGGCGCACGTTTCTGCATCTGTTCAGATAAAACAATGCTCTTGGAATCCGTCATATGTATATGTCCATGGATGTCTCCGGTAACCTGCGCCAGAATTTCGGACATTTCTTTTTCTATTGTGCGTTCCAGTGTTTTTGACATTCCGGACGCAAGACGGGACATGGTTTCTGCTGCCAGTTCCAATGCTTCACAATCAGAGCGAACTTCCTGCTCTTCTCGGGTTTCCTGCTGCAGTTCCACTGTCTGTTCCGATAGATTTTCCAGTTCCACTTCTTTTTCCTGAATCTGATTCTGAATCTGATCCCCGGAACCTTCCTGACGGGCAGATTGAAGCTGAAGTGATTTTCGTTGATTTTTCAGTTCACGCAACTGGTTTTCAAGATTGTTTTTTTCGTCTTGAATTTGGCTCAACTGTTGCTCCAGAATAATCTTTTTTTGTTCCAGTTCCACAGACTGTGCTTTCCATTGTTCCAAATCGTTCTGTCCATGCTCATATTCACTGCTATTCCGTTCCTTATGATTATCATATGTAAGTTCATCGCCTTTTTTCTTCTTATTCTTGTTATATGCAGATATGAGTCCTGCCAGAATTAAAATGATACAGACCACATTCAAAATCGGTGCTATTCTCTGGAATCCATCAATGGACGCCCGTAAAATCGGTGCCAGGATCAAACCAGCTACGCCAATCAGCAACAACGGTGAAAATCCGGCACTTTCCCCCGTTTTCTGTCTATCCGCTGACTCTGATCGCTCCCATTCCAGCTGTTCTCGTCTTACACATTCTCTCTCTGATTGCTCCCTTGCTAACCCTCGTCTTGCACGCTCCTGCTCTAACTGCTCCCACGCGACCTGTTGCTGCATAACAGCCTTCTGAAACTTCTGTTCTTGCTGACTAACTGACTGATATCTTCCCAACAGCGCTTCCATCGCCTGCTGAGCCTGCATTACCTGCTCCTGCATCGTATCCTGCTGTGTACTCTGACGGCTCTTCTGTGCCTTCAGTTCTGATACATTTTGTTCCAGCACCTGTTGTTTTACTTCCAGCTGATGAATTTTGGACAACCGCTGTTGTTCCAGTTCTTTTCGCTTCTTCTCTTCATTTTTGCGTTTCTGATCCAGTTCCTGCAATGCTTCCGACAACTGAAATGCCCCGCTTCCGGTCTGTGCCAGATTGCTGCGCTCATCCTCCAGCAATACGCCAAGTTCACACCCCGGCAGAAGCTGCTCCTGTCCGATACAGCAGGTATTTTCATACGCCGCCGCACTGACATTGCCAAGCAGCATGTCTAGGTCACCATATTCCACTGAAAGCTCTTCTCCGTCCCGGACATTAACCAGACGCGCCCGCTGTTCCTTATGATAAAAATTTCGTTCCAGCAAAAACTCCTGATTTCCGGTCTCAAAAATCATAGAGCCGTAAAAATACGCCGGCGTGTCCCAGGGTTCATACTTATTATAGGTATCCAATGTTTTCCGCACCCTGGTCTTTTCCAGTCCAAACAGCATCGCTTTCAAAAACTGCATCAGTGTGCTTTTTCCCGACTCATTTTCTCCGTAGATCACATTGATCTGCGGTGAAAACTGATACTGCACATTTTCCAGTTTGCCAAATTTTCCAATTTTCGCCTCTTTGATAATCATCCTATGTCTCCTGTCCTTCTCCCATGGCATTCAACATTGCCTGCACACCGTAATACAGCGCCTTTTTTCCCTGTATCGGATCCGGATATTGCTCCATAACCTCAATGTATTTCTGTAATAAGGTTCCATCGTATTTCTGTTTTAACTGTTCAAACTGATAATCCGGTTCTGTCTCGTTCTTAACCCGAACCACACGGTTCATCTGACCGATTTCCTGCAACGGAAGTGAAATATCCGCATCCCGATACCCTCGTAATATAACATGAGAAATCTGATAGGATTCCCGCTGTTCCAGCTCCCGATGCACCTGTTCAGCCACAGCATGTGACGACATTTCCGGTGTCACATTCACTTCCTGACAAATATATTCACATTTTTTGATGGGATAAAAAGAAACATGAGTTCCACGCTCTGTCATTTCACCCATCCAGAAACCATGCGGGCCGAAATCATTGCAGTCCGTCGGTTCCAGTGCACCAGCCATCACTACTTTTCCGGGAATCAGCTGTGCTGCTTTGTGAATATGGCCAAAAGCAGCGTAATCAAATCCCGCCGCTGCGATCTCACCTGCCCGAAACGGATGATGTCTGTCATCACCTCCATGACCAAGCAGAATCTGAAAATTCTCCCGTCTCTGATTTGTCTGTTCCAAATCTGATAATCGTCCAACTGTTCCCTGCGCCAGCGACACATCATATTCTGCATCCCGGACATTTCGCACTGCCTTGTTTCGTATCATCTTCCGCAAAATATCGCTGCTATATACAGTTCTGGTATCTTCCTTGTCCAAGAAACTGCATCCCCATACCGTCGTATGAATCCGTTCCAGATGCACCACCGTCAGATCCCGTTCCAGTATAAAATGCACATTCTCCGGCCACGAAAATGTCCTGTAATAAGACTTTGCATACAAAAAATCATGATTTCCAGCAATCAACACAACTTCTGTATCCGGGATTTCTGCAAACCATGCCGCAATCTCCTTGAGTTCTCGTTTCAACGGCTGCCGGTGAAACAAATCCCCTGCAATCAAAAGCAAGTCCACCTGCTGCGTGCGCGCCTGATCGATCACTAGGCGAAAACTGTTCCAGATGTCACGGCTGCGTGTTTCACTCCAAGGCATTCCTACGTCCGGAGTGACGCCCAGGTGAACATCTGCGATATGTATAAATTTCATAAATATTTGTCTCCTTAAACGTCTGTAAAACCACACCAAATGTTTGTTCGCGTTAATCTTAACACAAACTGTATGTTCTATGCTATATAAAACCATTCCAAAAATTCTTGTTTAGGGTAATTTGGAACAGGATGTGACAAAAACTTCAATGCAGGCACGACGGATTTCCTATCTTCGCTGCGCCGCCTATCTTCGACCGCTTCCGCGAACTCACCAACAGCAAAAACAGCTGTTGGCTCAGACACACTCCCGCGGTCGAGCTATGCTCGCTCCGATAACGGAAATTCGTCTACCGCCTTGCCTTGGAGTTTATGCTCACATCCTGTTCTATTTACGCCGTGGCACCGCGTGACACGCATGCATATAATTCCTAGAACGAATAAATGCCGTGTTGCATGCGCAAGATTTACATATCGAAAGATGACTTGCATGTAAGCGCTTGGCTATGGACGCTACCCTTGACAGAAGAAAAAAAGAACTGCTACACTGTTGTCAGCGACGGAAAAATAAAACTGTTTTTGAGTTTCTCGCCGTCGGTAATCGACGTATAGCAGTTCTTTTGTATATTGTCAAGGGTGGCGTAAATAGCCAATTCTCTTCGTTTTTCTCATTTTTCTTAGCGTAAATCTGCGCATGCAACACAGTGCTTATTATTTCAAGGAATTATGTGCATGCGTGGTACGCGGTGCCACGGCGTA
>NZ_CAKRAS010000066.1 GCF_934295145.1 uncultured Eubacterium sp.
ATAGGCGGCGCAGCGCAGATAGAAAATCATTCGTGCCGGCATTGGAGTTTTCTTCCAGCTTCTTTTTAAACTACCCTAAACAAGATTTTCGTGGAAACGGGAGAGGAACTGTCGTGTTCTTTCTTCTTTCGGATGTTCAAATACCTGATAAGGATCTCCCTGTTCCAGAATATAACCATCATCCATGAAAATGACCTGATCAGCCACATCCCGGGCAAAAGCCATCTCATGTGTTACAATTACCATGGTTGTTTTGGTTTCTGCCAGCTCTTTGATAACTTTCAATACTTCTCCGGTCAGCTCTGGATCAAGAGCTGAAGTCGGTTCATCAAAACACAAAATATCCGGTTGCATTGCCAATGCACGGGCAATTGCAACACGTTGACACTGTCCACCGGAAAGCTGATGCGGATAGTTATTGATTCGTTCGGAAAGCCCCATTTGTTTTAAAAGGCTGACTGCCTGAGCTTCAATTTCGTCATGGATTTCTTTCTTTCGTGTTTTGTAGTCTGGGCGTTCTTTCGCAAGCAATTCCTTTGCAAGCATAACATTTTTCAGTGCGGTATATTGAGGAAAAAGATTAAATGACTGAAAAACAAGACCGAAATGCAGACGGTTTTTACGGATTTCGGCATCCTGCATTGTGGTTGGATTTGCTGCATCAAAAACGGTTTTGTCTTTGACACGGATAATACCCTTGTCCGGGTGCTCCAAAAAGTTGAGACAGCGCAGGAGTGTGGTTTTCCCACTTCCGGAAGAACCGATAATGGAAAGTACCTGGCTTTCCTCCAGAGAAAAGCTGATATCTTTCAGTACTTCGGTCTGCCCAAAGGATTTGCATATATGTTCTGCTTCTAAAATTTTCATGATCAGTTTCTCCTTTTATCTGAAATAATCCAGTTTCTTTTCTAATTTTCCAAGTATTACTGTCAGAATACCATTGAAAATGAGGTAGTAGATGGCGGTGAAGAACAGTGGCCAGATCTGTCCGGAAATACCCTGAGATCCTTTCATAAAGGCCTGTCCTGCCCAGATGATCTCCTGCAGTGCAATGATACGTGCGAGAGAAGTATCTTTTACCAGAGTCAGGATTTCGTTTGACATTGGCGGAATGATTCTTTTCACCATCTGCAATAATTTTACCCGGAAGAAAATCTGGGATTTTGTCATGCCCAGAACCAGTCCGGCTTCTTCCTGTCCTACCGGTACACTCTGAATACCGCCGCGGTAGATTTCAGAGAAGTAGCAGGCGTAGTTCAGAATGAAAGATACGGATGCCGCGAGGAAACGGCCGGTTTCGCCACCACCCCAGATTGGGTTATGTAATACCAGTCCCGGGAAAAAGTAAATGATCAGTAATTGGATCATCAGAGGGGTGCCGCGGACAACCCAGATCAGTAGTTTGAAAAAAGCACTGATTGGTTTAATACGGGACATGGAGCCGAAGCAGATTGCAAGACCGAGCGGGCATGCGCCGATCAGGGTAATCGCAAAAAGTCGTAGTGTCTGTAAAAAGCCGATGTTTAAAGAATGAATGACGATCGGCAGCTGCTGTAAAAAATCCATGATAGTTCCTGCTTTCTCTAAGTATTTTTATTACAGTTCACGTATTATATGTATTCAGGTAATGCTCATGCCTGAATGAGAAACGTGTGAACTGTACCGTTTTATGCGCAACAAAGAGCGGAAACTCCGCTCTCTGTTTTAAATTAAAAATCACTATTAATTTTACAAATCTCAATAAACAAAAATTTCTCAACAAAACAAGTATGGAACCAAATAAAGCTACATAGTGTTTATTTGATTACGGGTAAGTAGCATAAGCGGATTGCGAATATCCGCCAGGCTATAACAGGATTATTTCTGCTCAACAACTGCAGCCTGTACACCGTATTTCTCAGCAATCTGCTCCATGGAACCGTCAGCATAGCTGGATTTGAAGAAGTTGTTTAATTCTTCTGTCAGGTCAGAACCTTTTCTGAAACCAACACCATATTCTTCATCATTTAAGCCGATGGTGTATGTCAGGTTTGCATAACCGGTACCTTCGCCAACCATTGCACCTGCCATCAGGGAATCAATGATAGCAGCATCAGAAGTACCTGCGGCAACTTCCATTAATGCGTCAGACTGAGCAGTTACAGCAGTGTAGTTTAAGCTGAGTTCCTGAGCCTGCGCTTCACCAGCACTTCCGGACTCAACTGCAAATGTCAGATCCTTTAAGCTGTCTTTGTCCTGATACTTATCAGCTTCATCAGAAGGAACAACGACTACCTGCGCATTGTTGCAGTAAGCGTTTGTACAGGACATGGAGCTTGTCACCTCATCCGTTAATGTCATACCGTTCCATACACAGTCAATTGTTTTGCCATCTAACTCAAGGATTTTGTTATCCCAGTCGATTTCTACAAATTCAACATTAACACCCAGGCTTTCTGCAAAGGCAGATGCGAGATCAGCGTCAAATCCAATCCAGTTTCCGTTTTCATCTTGATAATCCATTGGCTCAAAGTCTGTGATACCTACAACTAATGTACCTTTGTCTTTGACATAAGCCAGATCACTGTCTGTGTTTTCTGCTGCGGCAGAAGTATCTTTGCTGTTATCTGCAGAAGCAGATCCGTTGCTGTTTGTATTTCCGCATGCAGCCATGGAAGCTACCATACCTGCAGCAAGAACGAGTGCTAATAATTTCTTTTTCATCTTTTTTCTCTCTCCTCTGGTAATTCTTTGTTTGAATATGCTACCATGTTATCAATCTACCATACTAAAGTCAAGAAAAAAATATGCTTTTCCATAAGTTTTTTTGGATTAAGAAATAGCAATAAAGTGCAAGAAGAAAAAAATACATAGGTGTAAAGAAAAAATACTTGACAGGACAAAACAAGTGTGATAATCTAGCAAAGGTGATTGACATGGAGAAAATTGGACGTCAGGTCTTTTTGTATGATTTTTATGGAGAATTGCTCACGGAGCATCAGAAACATGTATATGAAGATGTTGTACTGAACGATATGTCTTTAAGCGAAATTGCTGAGGAGCTTGGAATCAGCCGTCAGGGTGTACATGATCTGGTAAAAAGATGTGATAAGATCCTTGCTGGTTATGAAGAAAAGCTTCATCTGGTAGAGCGGTTCTGGAAGACAAAAGAAGATGTTTCCAAGATTCGTGATCTTTCGCTTCATTATAAAGAGGACTGTATTGCACAGACAATGGAGGAGATCAATCAGATCTCCGGACGGATTTTGGAGGAATTATAAGTATGGCATTTGACAGCTTATCCGAAAAACTGCAAAACGTATTTAAGAACCTGCGAAGCAAAGGCCGCCTGACAGAAGCAGATGTAAAGGCTGCACTGAAGGAAGTTAAGATGGCTTTGCTGGAGGCGGATGTAAACTTTAAAGTAGTAAAGCAGTTTGTGAAATCTGTACAGGAACGTGCAATCGGTGCAGATGTAATGAATGGTCTGAATCCGGGACAGATGGTAATCAAGATCGTTAACGAGGAAATGGTTAACCTGATGGGTTCAGAGACAACGGAGATCAAACTTCGTCCGGGACAGGCGACAACGATCATTATGATGGTTGGTCTTCAGGGTGCCGGTAAAACAACGACGACTGCAAAGCTTGCAGGAAAGTTCAAACTCAAAGGAAAGAAACCACTTCTGGTTGCCTGTGATGTATATCGTCCAGCTGCAATACAGCAGTTACAGGTCAACGGTGAAAAACAGGGCGTGGAAGTATTTACCATGGGTGACGGGCACAAGCCGGTCAACATTGCAAAAGCAGCGGTAGAGCATGCGGCAAAGAACGGCAACAACATTATCATCCTTGATACAGCTGGTCGGCTTCATGTGGATGAAGATATGATGGACGAGCTGATTGAAATCAAAGAAAATGTGGATGTTGCACAGACCATTTTGGTAGTAGATGCCATGACCGGTCAGGATGCAGTCAATGTGGCAAGCACCTTTGATGAAAAAATCGGAATCGATGGTGTGATCCTGACAAAATTGGATGGTGATACTCGAGGCGGTGCAGCACTTTCTATTCGAGCCGTAACTGGAAAACCGATTCTGTATGCAGGTATGGGAGAGAAACTTTCAGATCTGGAGCAGTTTTACCCGGATCGAATGGCTTCCAGAATTCTTGGCATGGGAGATGTGCTCACTCTGATTGAGAAAGCACAGGCGGAGATCGACGATGAGAAAGCTGCTGATATGGAAAAACGTTTCCGAAAAGCAGAGTTCACATTTAACGATTATTTGGACTCCATGAGCCAGATGAAGAAGATGGGCGGTTTCGCAAATGTTCTGAGCATGATGCCGGGCATGGGCGGAGCACAGTTAAAACAGATTGAAGATGCGATGGATGAGAAGAAGATGGCTCGAATCGAAGCGATTATCTATTCTATGACTCCGGCGGAGCGTGGGGATCCAAATCTGATCAATCCAAGCAGAAAACGTCGTATTGCGCTTGGTGCCGGTGTGGATATCAGTGAAGTCAACCGACTGGTAAAACAGTTTGAACAGGCACGCAAGATGATGAAACAGATGCCTAACATGATGGGCAAAGGTAAACGTGGCGGTAAATTTGGAAATTTCAAGTTTCCTTTTTAACCATATAGCGCATATGCGCAGTGAAGTAGAAATTTGAGGAGGTGAAACAACATGGCAGTTAAAATCAGATTAAGAAGAATGGGACAGAAAAAAGCTCCTTTCTATAGAATCGTAGTAGCAGATTCCAGAAGCCCGAGAGATGGTAGATTCATCGAGGAGATCGGATATTATGATCCGACTAGAGAGCCGTCTGAGATCCGCGTAGACGAGGAAGCAGCTAAAAAATGGTTAGCAAACGGAGCACAGCCTACACAGACAGTTGAGAAAATTTTAAAAACAGCTGGTATCGAGAAATAATAGATTAGTGAGGGAAACGTGATGAAAGAATTAGTAGAAGTAATTGCAAAATCACTAGTCGACAATCCTGAGGAAGTTACTGTAACTGAGACAGAGAAAGATCGGGCAACCGTTCTGGAACTGCATGTTGCACAGGCCGACATGGGAAAAGTGATCGGTAAGCAGGGCAGAATTGCAAAAGCAATCCGTTCTGTTGTGAAAGCTGCCGCATCTCGCGAGGACAAAAAAGTTATCGTAGAGATCGTACAGTAAAAAGGCGACAAGGGACATGGTGTTAAGCTATGTCCCTTTTTTGAAAGGGAGAACATGGAAGAATTTTTACAGGTAGGTGTGATTTCAAGCACACATGGAATCGCCGGGGAGGTCAAAGTATTTCCTACCACGGATGATGTAAAACGTTTTAAAAAACTGAAAGAGGTCATTTTGGACACCGGAAAAGAACGAATGACACTTCATATCTGCCAGGTGAAATTTTTTAAACAGATGGTAATTCTGAAATTCAAGGAGTTTCAGAATATCAATGAAGTGGAGCGTTTTCGCGGAAAAAGTCTGTATGTGACACGGGAAAATGCGGTGAAACTGCAGAAAGATGAATACTTTATCGCAGATATGATCGGTATGCGTGTGGTTTCCACAGAGGGGGAGGAACTTGGTAAACTGACAGATGTGCTTCAGACCGGAGCAAACGATGTTTATGTGGTAGAACAGGAAGGCACACCGCAGTTATTACTTCCGGCTATCAAAGACTGCATCCGTGACATTGATATGGAACAGATGGTGATGACCGTTTATCTGATGCCTGGACTGAGGAATTAATCGATGAGATTTCATATTTTGACATTATTTCCTGACATGGTGATGCAGGGATTAAATACGAGTATTATCGGAAATGCTATTGAGCAGAATCTGATTGAAATAAATACGATCAACATTCGTGATTTCACAAAAGACCGTCATAAAAAAGTGGATGATTATCCGTACGGTGGCGGTGCCGGTATGGTAATGCAGGCTCAGCCGATTTACGATGCCTGGAAAAGCATTGTGGATCAGGTAGGCTATCAGCCGCGTTGCATCTATCTGACTCCGCAGGGACGGGTGTTCGAGCAGGGCATGGCAAAAGAATATGCCAGAGAAGAGGACCTGATCTTTTTGTGCGGACATTATGAAGGCGTGGATGAGCGCGTGCTGGAAGAAATCGTGACGGATTATGTGTCTATCGGTGATTATGTGCTGACCGGAGGAGAACTTCCTGCCATGGTTATGGTAGATGCTATTTCCCGTATGGTTCCGGGTGTACTGACCAATGAAGAATCCGGCTCTACGGAGTCATTAGAGGGCGGTCTGTTGGAATATCCGCAGTATAGCCGCCCGGCAAGATGGAATGGGAAAGAAGTGCCGAAAGTACTGCTTTCCGGTGATCATAAAAAAGTAGAAGCATGGAGACATGAGCAGTCGGTGCTGCGTACACTGCGCAACCGCCCGGAACTTTTAGAAGATGCAGAACTTTCCAGAATGGATGTAAAGCAGATTTTAAAAGAACTGAGAGAAAAATAGTAGAAAACGAGCAGTTTTCGCAGAAAAATAATATTGATAAAAACATTGACACATGGACGGTAAAAAATACAATAGAAATGCAACAATTTATGTTGCTTTTTATAAATAAGTATGGTAAACTATCATACGTTGTGAATTAAAGAAGAGATGGTCCTCTGTTACGTAACGTATTAAGAACATCCAAATAACAGGAGGTCACAAAAATGAACGCAAATGAAATTATCAAAAGCATCGAAGCTGAGCAGCTGAAAGCTGAAGTACCGGAGTTTTCCGTAGGAGATACAGTTCGTGTATCTGCAAAAATCAAAGAGGGTAACCGCGAAAGAATTCAGGTTTTCGAGGGTACTGTATTAAAGAAACAGGGCGGAAGCAACCGTGAGACATTTACAGTTCGTAAATTCTCCAACGGTGTTGGCGTAGAGAAAACTTGGCCATTACACTCTCCGAACGTAGAGAAAGTTGAAGTTGTTCGTTACGGTAAAGTAAGACGTGCAAAACTTTACTACTTAAGAGATCGTGTAGGTAAGAAAGCTAAAGTTAAAGAGTTAGTAAAATAATTAGCTCTAGTATGCTGAATGATGATAATCCTCTGAATGATGCCTTGCATCTTCAGAGGGTTTTTTCGTTTGATAGAAAATTACGCTGAATTTCTATCAAACAAAAGCACTTCGTGCAAACGATGCACACTCGCACGAAAAAAACTTTTCGTTGCAGTTTTTTCCTTATTTATAGGGTGTTTGAAAAGAATGTTTTCTGTTACAATAAAAGCACACGTTTTGATAGGAGGAAATCTAGTATGACATTATTTCATTCAGGTGGTCTGAATTTTCGCAGAAGACGAAAAAAAATGAAACTGTCTACGGCCAAAAGCCTGGCAGCGTGGGTGGTGGAAATAATTATCGTATTGCTGATCGCTTTCGTGGTAGTATATTGCGCGGGAATGAAGGTGACAGTAGTTGGCAATTCCATGGAACCGACGGTTTCAGACGGAAGCCAGATTCTGGTGAATCGTTTTGTTTATAACATAAAAAGTCCAAAAGCTGGTGACGTGATTGTGTTTTTGCCAAATGGCAATGAGAAGAGTCATTATTATGTCAAACGTGTCATCGGTGTACCGGGTGACAAGGTGCAGATCAAAAATGGCCTGTTGTACGTCAATGGTGAATTATATGATGTGGAGGATACCGAGACGATCAAAAGCGCAGGTGTTGCAGAGGACGAGATCACGGTTGGCGAAGATGAATATTTTGTGCTTGGTGATAACCGAAATAGCAGTGAGGACAGCAGATATGCGAATATCGGAAATGTGAAAAAAAGCTATATCAAAGGAAAAGCATGGTATATTACGCGTCCGTTTAAGAAGATGGGACGTATCAAATAGAAGAAAGAGGGATAAAGTATGAATTTTCAGTGGTACCCGGGACATATGACGAAGGCAAAGCGGCAGATGCAGGAAGATATCAAACTGATTGATCTGGTAATCGAACTGGTGGATGCGAGAATCCCACTGAGCAGCCGTAATCCGGATATTGATGAACTTGGAAAAAATAAAGCACGTCTGATTTTGTTAAACAAGTCAGATCTGTCAGATGAGAGAAAAAATGAAGCATGGGCTTCTTACTTTAAAGCAAAAGGATTTTATGTGGTAAAGCTGGATGCGCGCCGTAGAAATAGTATGAAAGAGATCCAGAATGTCATTCTGGAAGCCTGCAAGGAGAAAATTGAACGTGACCGTCGCAGAGGCATTAAAAACCGTCCGGTGCGTGCTATGGTTGTCGGAATCCCGAATGTGGGAAAATCTACATTTATAAATACATTTGCCGGAAAAGCATGCGCAAAGACTGGAAATAAACCGGGTGTGACAAAAGGAAAACAGTGGATTCGCTTGAATAAAGATGTGGAACTGCTTGATACGCCGGGAATTTTATGGCCAAAATTTGATGATCAGATGGTGGGACTCCGTCTGGCACTGATCGGTTCTATCAAGGATGAGATTCTGAACATCGATGAGCTTTCACTGGAATTAATATCTTTTCTGCGGGAAAATTATGCAGGTACATTGGTTGCCCGCTATGAGGTGGAAGAGAATGTCGAACGTCCGGTGGAAATTCTCGAAGCTATTGCACAGAAACGTGGTTGTGTACAGCGTGGAAATGAGATTGATTACAGCAAAGCAGCAGCACTTGTGATTGACGATTTCAGATCCGGACGCCTGGGACGTATCACATTGGAACTGCCGGAGGCAAATTAAGATGGTAGTCAGAAAAATTGGTGAGATTAAAGAAGAATTAAATGCGACGGCAGAAACCAAACTGCAGCAGTTTATTGAAAAATACAGCACAGATGAACGAGCGGGTGTAAAAGCAGCTGTAAATCAGGCACAAAAACGTCTGGAAAAATATGAGAAGGAGCTGCTTCGCATCGATGCGCTTAAAATTTATGAACGCAAATATGCGGATTACGCTTTTATCTGTGGCATAGATGAGGTTGGACGTGGTCCATTGGCAGGGCCGGTAGTAGCCGGTGCAGTCATCCTTCCAAAAAATTGCAATATTTTGTATATTAATGATTCCAAAAAACTCAGTGAAAAAAAACGTGAAGAACTTTATGACGTGATTATGGAGCAGGCAGTTGCTACCGGCATTGGTATGGCATCTCCGACACGAATTGATGAGATCAATATTTTGCAGGCTACTTATGAAGCTATGCGGGAAGCAATCAGCAAATTAGACCCACAGCCGAATCTGCTTTTGAATGATGCAGTGACAATTCCGGAAGTGGATATTTATCAAGTCCCAATTATTAAAGGTGATGCGAAAAGTATTTCCATCGGTGCAGCAAGTATTATTGCAAAAGTGACGAGAGATCGATTGATGGTGGAATATGATAAAATTATGCCGGAGTATGGATTTGCATCCAACAAAGGTTATGGTTCGGCAGCACATATCGAGGCATTGAAAAAATATGGTGCATCTCCGATTCACAGACAGAGTTTTATACATAACTTTATCTAAGTCGAATAGACTCTCACTTTTATAAGTGGTGAGGATATAAATTAATATTTGCCGGAGAGAGTAGAAAGAGGCAGATGTGAATACACGAGAAATTGGTATGGCACAGGAACAGCGAGTGGCAGATTGGATGCGGCAGCATGGTTTTATTGTTTTGGAACAAAATTTTCGTTGTTCATTTGGTGAAATCGATCTGATCGCAAAAAAGGATGGATATCTCATTTTTGTAGAGGTTAAATACCGTAGTAATGAACAATTTGGAGCACCGTGTGAGGCCATAGACTGGCGCAAACGGCAACGGATTTCCAATGCTGCGGTTTTTTATCTAAAGAGATGCGGATATTCTATGGGATATCCTTGCCGCTTTGATGTGGCGGAGGTGTCTTTGCATAATATTCATGTGGTGGAAAATGCGTTTGATTATTGTGGATCTTTTCATTGATGGAAGTTACGTTCTTTGTGAACTGGATGAGAGATTCTTATATGGCATGAATATTTCTATCAGACTGCACGGTTGTTGAAATTAGATGCCTACATGACATCGGATTATGGAATATAGGAATGTTGAAGGAAAGGATGTATTTGTGGAAAAGAAAAATATATTTATAAAAAGAAAAGCAGGTGGCACGCAGCCGTTGAAATTGATGGATCATCCTCTGGAAAATGGAAGCGTATTGCCATTATTTCACTATCCGTTGCTTGAACAGACAGGGATTGTGCGTCATTGCTTTACGACGCGTTGCGGTGGTGTGAGCGAGGGAATCTTTTCAACACTGAATCTCAGCTTCAGTCGCGGGGACATAAAACAAGATGTGGAGGAAAATTACCGGCGTATTGCCGAAGCTATAGGAACAGATTGTGAACATCTTGTATGTTCGGATCAGACACATACGACAAATATACGGGTAGTGACAGAATCAGATGCAGGAAAAGGAATTATCCGAGCACGAGATTATACGGATGTGGATGGGCTTATTACAAATGTACCGGGACTGACACTGGTAACATTTTATGCGGACTGCGTGCCACTGTATTTTGTAGATCCAGTGCATCATGCCATAGGTCTCAGCCATTCCGGATGGAGAGGAACGGTTGCCCGTATGGGAAAATGTACCATTGAAGCGATGCATCGGGAATATGGTACGGAGGCCTCAGATGTATACTGTGCCATTGGTCCATCCATCTGTCAGGATTGCTATGAGGTCAGTGAAGATGTGGCAGTCCGGTTTGAACAGGCATTTTCAGGGCATGAATCAGAAATTTTGATCAATAAAGGAAATGGAAAATATCAGTTGGATCTCTGGAAAGCAAACGAAATTGTGCTGTTGGAAGCAGGAGTGAATCCGGAGCATCTGGCAGTGACAGATGTATGTACCTGCTGCAATCCGGAATTATTGTTTTCACATCGTGCAAGTCATGGAAAACGCGGGAATCTTGGGGCGTTTCTAGGTTTGACGGTTTAGAAGAAAAATGGTCGATAACAGTATAAGTATTATTAAAATATAATATGAGAAAAAATAGGGGCTATTCATTATTCGACTATAAGGTATATTGGGAAAAAGATTTTTACAGGAGGAATGGGAAAATGTATTTAAAAGAAAGAATTGCAAATGGGATGGTTTTTTATGAGCATGGACATAAGGATCCGGTAGATATTGAACAGGAGCAGGAACTGGATGCATTACGCAGACATTGTAAAGAGGTCATGTTTGATTATAATCATACGCGTCCAAGTGATCGCGAAAAACGATTAGAGTTGTTAAAAGGATTGTTAGGAAAGTGTGGAGATAGCGTATTCATTGAAGATGGGGTGCATATGTCTTATGGCTGTCATCTATATCTGGAAGGTTCATTTTATGCGAATTTCAATTTGAATGTAGTGGATGATGGAGATATTTTCATTGGAGATAAAACAATGATTGGGCCAAATGTAACACTTTGCACCACCGGACATCCGGCAGATGCTGAGTATCGTTCGATGGGGGCACATTATTCCCTGCCAATCCATATAGGTAGAAATGTCTGGATTGGAAGTAATGCGGTAGTACTTCCTGGAGTGACAATTGGAGATAATGCTGTAATCGGTGCAGGCAGTGTTGTGACAAGAGATATTCCGGCAAATGTGATTGCAATAGGAATTCCATGTCGTGTGACCAGGGAAATTGGCGAAAGAGAACGGGAATACTATTTCCGTGAGCTGAAAATGGATTTTCCATACACTTCGGAGAAAATTACATCAGATATGTGATGATTTCGTACTAAGTCTGACGTGCGTTCATGAGCAAGTAGTGAAAACGGATTGCGAATGTCCGCTTTACTTCCATCATGCGATGATGAATGATAAAAAGAAGATTACGAACAAGGGGATTTTGTAGATGGAGATGACAGTAAAGAAAAAATTTTGGAGAAAATTTATTGGTGACAAACGATTTTATCTGATGGTGCTGTCGATTGCAATTCCAATTATGATACAGAATGGTATCACAAACTTTGTAAGTTTGTTGGATAATATTATGATCGGTCGAATTGGTACAGAACCGATGTCTGGAGCTGCAATTGTAAACCAGTTGATTTTTGTATATAACTTATGTATTTTCGGCGGAGTTTCCGGAGCAGGAATTTTTACAGCACAGTATTTTGGAAAAGGAGATCAGGAAGGCGTTCGCAATACCATGCGCTATAAGATTTGGATGGTAATTATTATAACAGCGGCAACAATCATTTTGCTGTTGGCTAAGGGCGATGTACTGATTCATATGTATTTGAAAGGCGATGGTACTGCAGCGCAGATCGCAGATACCTTGCGTTATGGAAAAGAATATCTGGAAATCATTGTGTGGGGATTGCCAGCTTTTATGATGGTACAGGTTTATGCGAGTACTCTTCGCGAATGTGGTGAGACGATGCTTCCGATGAAAGCGGGCGTTGTGGCAGTATTGGTCAATCTGTTTTTTAACTTTATGTTGATTTACGGAATGTTATTCTTCCCGAAAATGGAAGTAAGAGGTGCGGCACTTGCAACTGTGATTTCGCGTTATGTGGAAGCATTGATCGTTATTGGATGGACACACAGACATCAGGCAAAACATGTATTTGCCAGTGGTTTATATCGTACGATGCGGATTCCTGGAATAATGATCAAACGCATTCTGATCCAGGGAACACCGTTGCTTTTGAATGAAACCTTTTGGGCAGCCGGCATGGCAATGCTGACACAGTGTTATTCCGTGCGTGGCTTAAATGTTGTAGCCGGATTGAATATTTCAAATACCGTTAACAATGTATTTAATATTGTATTTATTGCATTGGGGGATTCTGTTGCGATTGTAGTAGGACAGCTGCTTGGTGCTGGTAAGATGAAAGAAGCGCGAGATACGGATAATAAGATGATTGCATTCTCGGTATTTTGCTGCACGATTGTAGCACTGGCGATGCTTACATTGGCTCCAGTATTTCCAAATCTGTACAATACCAATGCAGAAGCAAAAGAACTGGCGAAGTATTTTATTATGATCACGGCGGTTTTTATGCCACAGAATGCATTTTTACATGCTACTTATTTTACATTGAGATCTGGCGGAAGAACAGTTATTACATTTTTGTTTGACAGCGTATTTATCTGGGTGGTGAGTGTATCGTTGGCTTTTGTACTCAGCCGATTTACGGTATTGCCGGTGCTTGGAATATATGCTATTGTGCAGGCGGCAGATTTTATCAAATGTATCATTGGATTCATACTTGTCAAAAAAGGAGTATGGCTGCGCAATATCGTAACATCATAAATTCTTGTTTAGGGTGGTTTGGAACAAGCAGAAACGAACTCCAACAAGAACCTGAAAAATTTTCTGTGACCAC
>NZ_CAKRAS010000067.1 GCF_934295145.1 uncultured Eubacterium sp.
CGCTTTGTTGCATGCGCAGATTTACGCTAAGAAAAATGAGAAAAACGAAGAAATTTGGCTATTTACGCCACCCTTGAAAGAGAAAAAAAGAACGGCTACACTATTGCCAGCGACGGAGAAAATCTACATGTTCTTGAGTTCTTCGCCGTCGGTAACAAAGGGAAAGCCGTTCCTTTTTTATTCTGTCAAGGGTAGCGTACGTTGCCATTCTCATAAACCAATTTATTTTTTAATATGTTAATCTGCGCATGCAGCATAACAGTTATTTTGCCATTAGCTTATATGCATGCGTGGTACGCGGTGCCACGGTGTAAATGGAACAAAGCAGAAACGAACTCCAACGAAAGAACCATTGTAAAATTTTCGTTGTGACCGCTGCGTCTATCCCGACCGCGGGAGTGTGTCTGAGCACGCCGGTTTTGCGGGCGAGTTCGCGGGAGCGGTCGGAAATAAGTGACGCAGTGGTCACAGAAAATTTTTCAGGTTCTTGTTGGAGTTCGTTTCTGCTTGTTCCAAACCACCCTAAACAAGACTTAAATTGCCTCCAGCGCCTGTGCCAGATCCGCAATAAGGTCTTCTTTGTCTTCGAGGCCACAGGACATACGTACCAGTCCTGCCGGAATGCCAGCTGCCTCCAATTGTTCATCTGTCATCTGACGATGTGTGGAAGTTGCCGGATTTAAGCAACAGGTTCTTGCATCTGCCACATGTGTCTCAATCGCGGCCAGTTTCAGATGTTTCATAAAGGTCTCTGCTGCTGCACGACCTCCTTCCAGTTCAAAGGATACAACACCACAGCCGCCCTTCGGCAGATATTTCTGCGCCAGTTCATAATATTTGTCACCCGGAAGTCCACTGTAAGTTACTTTCACCACCTTCGGATGATTTGCCAGAAATTCTGCCACAGCCTGTCCATTTTCAACATGACGTGGCATACGTACATGCAGGGATTCCAGACCAAGGTTGAGATAAAATGCATGCTGCGGTGACTGAATACTTCCCAGATCACGCATTAACTGTGCGGTACATTTTGTGATAAAAGCGCCGCCCTGACCGAATTTCTCTGCGTATGTAATTCCATGGTAAGAGTCATCCGGTGTGCAAAGTCCCGGAAATTTATCGGCATGCGCCATCCAGTCAAAGTTTCCGGAATCAACGATTGCTCCGCCAACTGCTGCTCCATGACCATCCATATATTTTGTGGTAGAATGGGTTACGATATCTGCGCCCCACTCAAACGGACGGCAGTTCACCGGTGTTGGGAAGGTATTGTCCACGATCAGCGGTACACCGTGCGCATGTGCTGCTTTGGCAAACTTTTCGATATCCAGAACCGTCAATGCCGGATTTGCAATGGTTTCACCAAATACGGCTCTTGTGTTTTCCTGAAATGCAGCATTTAACTCTTCTTCCGTGCAGTCAGGTGCCACGAATGTCGCGGTGATTCCCATTTTTCTCATGGTTACTTCAATCAAGTTGAAGGTACCACCATAAATGGCGGAAGATGCCACAATGTGGCTTCCACATTCACACACATTAAATAATGCAAAAAAGTTTGCAGCCTGACCGGAAGATGTCAGCATTGCTGCTGTACCGCCTTCCATCTCAGCAATTTTTGCTGCAACCATATCATTGGTCGGATTTTGCAGGCGGGTATAAAAATATCCGGAATCCTCAAGATCAAATAATCGTCCCATAGCTTCGCTTGTCTCATAACGGAAAGTTGTAGACTGGACAATTGGAATCTGTCTCGGTTCTCCATTTCCCGGACGATAGCCTCCCTGTACACATTTCGTATCTAATCTGTAGTCACTCATTTTTTCTTCTCCTTTTTTCCAATCTCCTGACATTTATGCCAGAAGAAAACGTTTTCATAAATACATTTTATATATTGTTACAGTTTTATGTCAACCCTATTCACTTCTCTTATTCATTGTCAGAATCGGCACAAGATGATTATATATCAAAAACGTGATTACCACACTAATCATCGCCTTAATAAATGTAAACGGCATATTAAATATGATCAGACTCTGCAGGATACTTTTTACCCCCGGGAAAATTGCCTGATATGCTGCCAGGATTGTATCTTCCGGCATAAAATTATAATATACCGGATAAACTACAAAATAATTGGATACTACGCTGAACACTGCCATCAGAACAGCGCCGAGAATAGCGCCTCCACATGCACTCTTTTTACTCTTTTTTCGTTTGTATAAAAAACCTGCCGGCAGAACAAACACTGCATTCAGAATAAAATTTGAAAGCTCTCCGACACCACCGGTGGATGTCACGGTAAGATGCAGAAGATTTTTGATCAGTGCAATGATGACACCTCCTACCGGGCCGACTGCCAGACTACCGATCAGTGCCGGAAAATCTGACAGATCCATTTTGATAAATACCGGCATCAGCGGAACACTGAATTCCATAAACATCAAAATATATGCAATTGCGGACAAGACACCAATAATTGCCATTTTTGATATATTTGATTTTACCGGTTGTTTTACTTTTGTTTCCATAACTTATAAATCTCTTTCTCTATCTTTTTTTCTTTTTTGACCGAAAATGGCTGATAAACACAGACGCTGTAAAAATAATAGCCAGGAAATAGCCTATCGCTCCCAGTGCCGGAATCCCCAGCAGTTTCGGTTTCATATCAGTGGTGCAGATAATACTGGAACTGATCAGCAGCGCCATGATCAGAAAGCCCATGACCAGCCGCCGCACCAGTGCATTCAGCATCACCGTCAGATCTTCTGTCGCGTGCAGATCCAAATTGATACTGGTCTGTCCCTGCATATAACTGCGCAGCAGATCTGAAATATAAGATGGTATCTTGATGCCTTTCTGTAACGCCTGCCAGAGTTCTTTTCCACCCAGATGAAGTTCATCCTTCAGATTGGCAGCAGAAAATTTATTTTCTGACATACGCAGAGTGGCCACCTGCACCACATTGATATCCGGTGCAATCTCTGCAATGACACCTTCAATTGTCGTCAGGCCACGCACCAGCATAGTCAGACTGTGGGGCATAGATACCCTGTTTTCTTTCATAATGTCAATCAGATCCTGCATCAGCGTTCCCATATTCAGGCCGCCGAAATTTGCAGAACCGTATTTTGCCAGCCAGTCACCTATATCCGAATACAGAAGTTTCTGATCCGGCTTATTATGAAAATCACCCAAAGATAACACAGCCTCCACGATCAGGCTGACATCATGGGTTGCCACGCCTTTGATGACCTTGGTCAGAAGCGCCTGGTCACGCTGGGAAAACCGTCCCATCATTCCCATGTCGATCCACACGATCTTGCCGTCCCGGATACGCATGTTTCCCGGATGAGGATCTGCATGGAAAAAACCGTCTTCCATGATCTGTTTTACATAATTGTCCGCCATTTTGGTTCCGATCTCATCCAGATCATAACCGGCGGCCAGCAGTTTTTCTTTTTCATCCACACCGATTCCGTTAATATACTCCATAACAAGCACCTGCGTGGTGGTATATTCCCGATACAGCATCGGACTGGTCACGAATGCCACATCTTTGTTCAGTCTCGCAAACTCTTCCATGTTGGCCGCTTCCGCCAGAAAGTTCATCTCTTCCTGAGCCACCACCCACATTTCATCCAGCACCTCGTTCATATCCACAAGGCCTGCCATATTGATCGGAGGCATCAGCTTCACGGCACGATGTAAAAAAGCGATATCCCGGGACATGGTCTCATAAATGCCCTGGCGCTGCACTTTCACGACTACTGTCTCGCCGCTTTTCAGCTTTGCCTTATGCACCTGTGCGATGGATGCGGAACCAATTGGCGTCTCCTCAAATTCCGCAAATACTTCCTCCAGTTCAGTACCGTAGGAATGCTCAATGACTTCTCGCACTTCCTTGAAAGGCATCGGTGTCACTTCCGAACGCAGACGCATGAATTCATCACAGATTTTTTTAGGAAAAATATCTGATCGCATGGACATAATCTGGCCCAGCTTAATATAAGTTGGGCCAAGATCTTCCAGGATCAGACGTAATTTTTCCGGCGTCACGCCCCTGGCAATTTGATGTTTGTGTATGACTGAAATTATTTCCCGTAAACGGGTTCCGTTTGATTCTTTCTCACTCATAAATTTCCATTTCAATCAATGCTCCAAAGAGCTTTTGTTATTTACTCCTCAGTTGCTTCTGCCTCAGCCTCTGCCGGTGCTTCTGCTTCCTCTGTCTCCATCTTTGCAATCGCATCTTTTAATGCTGCGATCTGCTCCGGAGTCATTCCTTTTAATACATCAGCAGGATCCTGCTCCTCATCCTTTTTGAAAGTCTGTTTTACATTGTGTTTCAGTTCCTCATTCAGAACTTTTCCCTGCTCAACAGTCAGTTCGCCTTTTTTCACCAGATCGTCCAGAATTTCTTTGGATTTCTCTGCAGTTGTAGCTGCTGCACCAATACCTGCCAATAAGATTTTTTTCATGCTGTCACTAATTTTTTCCATAATGAAATTCTCCTTTCCTGAAATCCTTTTTATATAGTGAGTATACACCACTTATCTGTATTTTGCACCTGAAAATGCATGTTTTCTATCTGTAAAACACATTATTTCTGCATTTCATAACCGTAGCGTTCAAAATAAAATCCGAGTTTCGCATTGATTTTGTCCCGAAGCTCCGGCGTCAGTTCAAATTTGTTCTTCTTATAATTTTTCTGGCTTTCAAGATAAGCATCAAAATAAGGCTTTGCCTTCTCAAATCCATCAATTCCAAGATGATCATACATCTGTTTCACATAGCCTTCCGGATCCTTGCAGAAGTCCTCGTATCTGATATCAATGTGATCTTCCGGTGGCATGGCATCCAGCTCCCGGAATGCCTTTTTGTAAATCCGTTCAAACAGATCGATGGTCACGTCCTCGATCACCTGATGGGAGGCCGGCTCATTCAGGCAAAACAGCCCCATCTCCTTGGTAAACATATTGATGGTGGACATCACTACCGTATACGGATTGCGGTAAATATTAATGAATTTCGCACCTGGGTAACATTTTTTCAGAGCCCCGATCCTGCATGTATTTTCCGGGCTCTTTAACAGTAGCTGTTTGCCTCCGTACAGATACGTTACTTTTTTCAAAATGTAGTCATACGCTTTGCGCCACTCCTGTTGCCGCTTTTCATCCTGCTCATCGATAAAGGCAGTTTCGATATATTTGACACCTTTGCCACCATCCGGGAACACCAGCATGTGGCTGATGGCCTGTGTGGAGATCGTCGCCTGGGCAAACACTTCCTCCATCGGCAGATCCAGAGTATATTCCAGATTGTCCATCGGGCGGGCTCCCTGCAACAGTTTTTTTTGGGCCTTTGCCATGATACCTTTCATGAAAATGCAGTTGCTGAATGTCACGGTACGAACCGGATCAAACCATCCAAACTGTGGATCTCTCGTCAGCAGATTCTGTAAAAAAGTCGTTCCGGAACGCCAGTAACCGACGATATAAACCGGATCTTTCTTGATCTTCGTCCGCTTGATCGGCACGTAATAAACCAGCCACTCCAGAAAAGCCGGAATCGCAAGTACAGAAGAAACTGCTGTGATCAGTCTCACCTGACCCTTATTTTCCTCCGTGATCGGATTGCTTCGCTTCAGTTTGATCCAGTTGTCCAGTCTGCATCCCATCAGATTATGCGACAGATTCAGTTTTTTTCCCATGTACTCTACACTTCCTTTATCAATGTATAATTTTTATCCACAATAGCATCTGTTCTCATTTCATATATGTTCTGCGTTTCTCACTTGCAACACTCAACATGATTTTACATATGAAATACCAGCTAATCGTCAAAAGCGATAAATAACACGCATCCCTCGATATCTTCCATATAATGGAACTGGCTGAGTCCCGGACAGTATGACGCAATGCCATATTCTTCCACAAAATACTGCATGGCCTGTTCATACAGATCCACGCTTGCAAATTTCAGCTGCACCATATCTTCTTTCTGTTCGTACGCCTGGCAGAAAATATCTCCGATCACATCCGGGTTCCATTCCGTGATATAGCGGTTTTCGTGTACATAATAATTGTCCGCGGTGTCCGTACATTCCGGAAGCGCGATCCGACTGTCCGGTGTATGGGACTGCATAATATCCGCAGTCGTTGCCCCAAAATAGTTGTAATCCACATATTTGGAAACGGTTGTAGTTTTCTGATCCGATTGCCGGGAAAAATACTGTGAATTGCCCCAGGTCGTATCAATATAATAATAGGAACCATCCAGCTTTGCCAGATTCCACGCATGCGGCCCGTCCGTGACATTTCCGATCACTGTCGTGCAGGAAATTCCCAGTTTTTCCAACAGATACTGTGTCGCATATGCATACCCCTGACAGATGGTTTCATGATTTAAAAATACACTGATGATATTCTGATTATCCTCGGAATCTTCCACATAATCCACTTCATCAATCAGCTTTTTAAACACATACAACGCTTTGTCGTAATCACTTCCATCCTTTGGAGCATCCGCCAGCATACGGTCCGCTTCCCCATCGATCTTTTCCTGCGTTTCCTTCTGCTCCTCTTTTGTCATGCTGTATTCCGGCGTGATCACAATGGCCGTGATCTCATCATCCCGGTTATAGGTAATGTAAGAAAACTGCTCTAACCAGAACAGATTGCAGTAATCGTAACGAACCGCCAGATAGGCAAGCTCCATCTGATTGATATCTGTTGTGGCAATCTGCGCTTCCTTCTTCTGGTGTACGATCGTGTATAAAATCTCATCATAGACAACCTTGGTCGCATCATCCAATGTGTTATACGCATATTTATCCTGCGAAACAGATTTCACTTCCAACGGATGATTTCCGGTAACCATATCTTCCATCCGATCCGCCACATCACTGCCCGCTGTCCCACAGCCCATTAGTCCAAAGCCCAGACAGCCAGCCAGAAAAAGTAACAACCACTTGCCGACACGTTTTTTCTTTCTTTTTTTCACTCAAACTTCCCCGTTCTTTCTAACATAGATTTTCATTGCATTTTTTCATTTTCACTTTTATAATACAACTTATATAACCAGATTTAAATACATATCATAACACAATCACACGTTTTTGTGAACAGGAGATTCTGCATGATTGCACTGAAAATAACCGAGATCGGCACTTTTATCAACAAACTTTTAAAGGATGGAATGTGTGACCATTTTCTGCTTCAGGAAGCAGTGATCACACAGGCTGCTACCTACAATATCGATGGTAGTTTCCACCCGGATTATTACGAGCCAGAAGAACGGGAAACCCTGCATTTAGAGGGACTATCCTATCTTCCATTTTCCCTGCTGCGCCCGAATTGCCTGAAGCTGATGCAAGGCAAAAAGAAACCATTATTTTTTAAATTTGTATTTTTACTGTCACCGGAAAATCAGGAGAAAACACTTTCCCGTTCCGGGACAGCATTTTCCACGGAGGATATCAGCGGCATGTATCTGCACTTCACTTATAAAAATGATGCGCTGATCTGCACCACAGGGATTTCCTACCGCCTGTTTTCTCTGGACAAATCACTGGAGCAGGAATGGGACCGCCTTGTTTCGGTCTTTCTGCGCCAGCATGGGATTATAGCAGAGCCGGTCGATTAACGACCGGCTTTTTTTATTTGATAAATATTTCTTTAGGATAATATTCCTTCTCTCATCCATATAGTTTTCTATCCTTATCCGGAAAACTCAGCCTTAATCTACATGCAGTAATTCCCGAAAAAACAGCACCGCCGTTCCAACGAAAATGCACAGATCTGCAATATTATAAATAAACTTTCTCAGAAATGGAATTGGAATCTGAAACTGTACATAATCTGTTACATATCCATGAAAAAACCGCTCTAGCAGATTTGCTAGTCCACCGCCAAGGATCAGTGCTAGTCCTGCTTTCAGTGCCTTTTTCCCTTTTAACGTCATGGCAAGCAGAAATGTCACCGCAATCAGGCTGACCACACCAATGCCAATGCCTTTCACGAGCGCCGGACGTTTTTCCAACGTGTCATTTGCCATGCCGACATTGTGATATTTGCGCAGCGTGATATGTCCTTTTCCAATGGATTTTCGCTCTGTGGCTGTAAAATTTTTATTGATGTGGCGGCGGATCACAGCTTCCGCCAAACAAATCGCACCAATGAGCATTACGTAAATCATACTGTCTCTTCTCCTTTTTTATTCTTGCCAAAAAGTTCCCGTTCTATACAGCGATATACTTCTCTGAATGGCAGACCAGTTTTCCGCGCAATAGCGGCCACGGTCTCGTATTCCAGCGTTACCGTCTCCCCGGCTTCCCGTATCATTCGTTTCACGGCTACTTCCCCGAAAGAACTTTTTTTCTGTTCGATCTTTCGTTGCAAAACCGTTCGCTCCATCAACTGTCGGCGGATTCCGATGGTCGTTGTCTCACCAAAGATGATCTTTTCCATCTTCTGCTGATCTGTCGGTCTGCACAGCACCGTCAGCATATACGCCGGCCGGTTCTTTTTCATATAAATCGGCAGATAACATACATCCAGAGCACCTTCCTGCATTAAACGTTCCATGGTATAACCAAGCACTTCCCCACTACAATCATCCAGATTGCATTCCATTTTACAGATCATATCGCCCTGACTGACCTTCTGGGTATGCTCCTGTCCGGCTGTTTTTTCTGCTCCCACCGGTTGTTTCTCTTTTCCCGAAGTATTTTTCTTTCCGATTTTATGAAAAAGGCGACTCTCATGTGCCTCTTCCTCTTCTGCTGTCACAGTTTCCCCTTCTGCCTCAAAAAGCATGACACGCAGTCGCGCTGCCTCTCCATTGGAAGCAATTCCATTTCCCACCCCCTGTTTTATAATGTGATAGTTTTCCGGAAGATGATCCGTTGTCCGGCTTGCTGCAAGGATTGCCGCTCCGTCCGGTGTCACCCATGCGCCTTCCCGCTCCATCATCTGCAATGGAATTCCTGCATTCATCAATGTGTATAATGTTTCCGGAAGAGGCACCGGCATAATGCCCCGCTCCGTATAAATCTGCCCGAACCCCTCGTAAATTTCCGAACAGATTACTTCCTCAATCTGCAGTTGATCCATACAGATTGCCGCTGTCATCATCGCCATAACACCATCAAAATCTTTCCCGGAAAATTTCAGTTCGCCGGCATCTTTTTTCTGTACAGCAGTTTTTGCGTTCAGCCAGATTGCATAAGCTCTGGCAAACAGCTGCTCTGCACCTGCAGGAAGTGAAAAATCTCCGATCCGATCCTGCAGATTTTTCAACATCGCCTGTTTGGTCTCATCGGAGCAGCGTACACTCAGCAGCCGTTTCACTGTTTCCTTTATTTTTGACTGTTCCGGAAGCAGCTGCAGCAATGCTTCGGTCAGCATCTGCGCATTTAGACCTTCGTAACATTCCACAAATATCTTTTGTCTCATTTTCATTGACCTCGGTTCTTTTTCTTTACCCACAGTATAAAATAAAATCACAAAAAAAACCATATTTTTCTGTGCTGGATGCACAATAACCAAGTAAAACACTATGATTACCTTTTGGTCATATAAAAAGTGCATAATTTTTTGCAAAATTTTTTTAAATCATTGTGAACACTTATGTACATACTTTTGCTATTATAATAACTGTAAAAACCCCCAATACATTATAAGTTTTTTGCTACCCCCATAGTAAAAAATACCTTCTCCTTAAAAGGCAGCCGTTCGGATTTGGCTGCCTTTTTTAACTCCCCCTCAATCTTAATAACGCATCATACACATTCAGCGTCCCATATCCATACACCGGACTCGGATAATTTCGTTCCGCATCCCGCCCCGCTCCTCGGATCAGTAAATTTTTCAGATCCACCGTATTCAAATACATCATATTATTTTCCACAATTCCCCACTGAAAAATCTGTGCACAGGCGCCCGCCATCAATGCTGCGCTGACACTTGTTCCACTGCGTACTTCATATCGGTCACGCAGCACCGGCCCCGTCACATTCACCCCCGGTGCGATGATATCCGGTTTTACCTGATCCAAACTTGAAAATCCCCGTCCGGAATCTGGATAAACACTTCCGCCCACAGAATTGTAAGCTCCGGTTGTGACCGCCACCCTTGACATCCCAGGCATTGTGATCGTTGTATCCGGACTGGAACGTAAAAAAAACACTTCGCCACTTAAGAATGCCGTCAATGGCAGCCAGCAGAAAATGTTTCCACTCAGTACCAACTCCGGTTGTATTTCCACCGTCCAGATTCCAGCAAGTGGAGTCTCAAATCGCAGTGCGATCAGCTGCATGCTGTTTCTCGTTCCCACAATGGCATACTCCACTGTCAATTTCGTCTGTTCAAATAAAAATGTATATTCCTGCCGGTTTCCCGGGCGCACCACCATATTCGGAAGCCGTTCTCCGGTAGGCGACAGCACGGAGATCCGATAGATTTCCGGCACCATCGTCCACACTTCCAACCAAAATCCCCGGACTTGTTCTCCAACAGAAACTTCCATGCTTTCTGTTTTTCCCACCGAAAGACCTCTGCGCTGCTCATGGTGCCTCTGATTGGCCTCATTTCCGGCCGCCACCACCACGGCCCGCTGTCTCCGTCTTCCAAGTTCATCGCACAGGACAGACAATGGTTCTTCCCCTGCATGACTTCCGAGGCTTCCACCCATTCCGATACACAATACAAGCGGCAGCCGCTGCTCATAGGCAAACCGGTTCAGCCAGGCCAATCCCATCATCAGATCATTTTCCTGGTAACATTCCGCACCCTCAGGGATAAAATAATACTCCCGCAGATACTGCTTTGCCTGCTTGCATTTTACCACCGCAATATTTGCCAGAGGTGCCGCCCCGGAAAACTCTGCTCCGGCATCCATACTGCCACAGGCCACCCCGGCCAGAAATGTGCCATGTCCGTTTTCGTCCCGCAAGGGCACAATTTCCTGCGGGTGTTCTGACTGCAGTGCAGCATTGATCTCATCCTCACTGTAAAAGGTCCCATATACCATACCATCTGGCGGTATTCCATCCTGCCTGGTCTGATCCCAGATGCCAAGAATTCTCGTACTCCCATCCTGGTTTCGAAACGTCGCATGCTCATACGTAATGCCCGTATCAACAAACCCAATCAGAACACCCTGTCCTTGCAGATCAAACGCTGTCGGATTTTGCAGACGCAGAATCCCGCTGACTTCCAATGCGGTCATATCCATCGGCGTCAAGCAATGTGGAATCGTCAGATACGGATAATCCTGCAGGTTCAGCTCCGGCGACCGCCGCCTGCTGTAATAGCCGATATCATACGTATCATCTACCTGTATGATGCATTCCGGATCTCCCAATGGGTAGCCTCCAATATAATCCAGAATCAGATCATAATAATCATTAGAATAGACCGCTTCTTTGCAAAGTTCCTTGTCCAAACTTCTGCTGCGCTCCTTTTGATTTGTTACTATCATCATATGTTTTTAATACAGGAAAGTGTGATTCAGATAGAACAATTTTCTCTATCAAAAAAAGAACGTACCAGGGAAAAATTAGTTTTTCCCGGTACGTTCTTTTCAAATTTGATTAACTTTTATTTGATTTTTAATTCTTCAGTTCAATTCCTTCCTGACAGATCACACCACAGCCCCCGACCCACACAGACGGCTTCTGTTCCTGTATCTTCACTTTCGTGTAGACCCTGGATGGACGGTTCATGTGCTCTCCCTGAAGGAAACAGTTGATCTGATTTATTTTAATCCTACCCATCTGATACAGATAATATGTCAATCCTCCATTGGATGTTCCCGTGGCACATTCCTCAGGAATATCATACAACGGTGCATAATTACTGCAATATGCGGTAATTTCATTTTTCTCTGTATCACAACAGTTTAAATATTCTGTTTTGTTCCGCAGATTCAGACAGGACATATGTACCCCTACCACATCCAGTTCCTCTGAAATTCTGCGAACTTCTTCTTCATGCTGTACTGCCTTCATTAAAGCATCCCTGCTTCTGACACACACATGAATATCTCTCAAACCAGATTTCACGATACGGACTTTCATCTCTTCATCCAGTGCATCCGTGTCCAGCTCATAAGCCTTACAGATCCGTTCTGTCATCTGCTGATCCAGAACCTGATCCATTTCCGGCTGATCCATCTCCATCCAGATGATTCCTTCTGAAACTTCTACCGACAGATGTGCTTCCCTTGTAACAAGTTCATACACACCATCCTCAATCACACCTTTCTGATATAAATAAGAAAAAGATGCAATTGTTGCATGACCACACAACGGAACTTCTGCTGCCGGGGTAAAATAGCGAATGGCAAAACTTCTGTCATTCAACCGAGTGATAAATGCGGTTTCAGAAAAATGAAGCTTAGACGCAATCTGCTGCATCTGAGTATCCGCCAGAATCTCACGTTTCGCATCGGCAGATTCGTGCAACGGAAACATTTTTCCTGAAGCATTCTCTTCACTCAGATATACAACTCCTGCCGGATTCCCACCTTCCGGCTGATCTGAAAATCCATTGACTACGTTTACTTTCATGGTTTTTTGAAACTTCCCTTTCAGTTCTTTGTGCCTGAACTCTCTGCCTTCTTTTTTGCTCCCCTGTTGGCAAAGAATTCAGATATAATAGATGAGGCTATGATCACTGAACCTCCGACAACCAACTGCCAGTATAACGGATCCCCAAGCATAAGTACTGCCAGCAATGTAGCAAATACACTTTCAAAGGATAACAAAATACCACTCGTTGTCGTGGATACCCGCTTCATGCCGTATAAACACAGAAAATAAGGAACAATTGAGCAGAAAACTGCCAGGAAGAAAAATGCTCCAAATGGCAGTGCGATAGTGCCGATTTTCCTGAAGTCTCCGCTGATCAGTGTTGCAACCCAGGCAAGCACTGCCACAGTTCCCATCTGTGTAAGATTCAACAGCCAACCATCATACTGTTTACTGAATTTCGATGAGTATACAATATGTACAGCATAGGAAAGTGCGCATCCTGCACTGAGCAGATCACCTTTATTAAAGGAATCCAGCCCATTTGCCAGGAGGAGACATATTCCAACCATACAAATTACAGATGCAAGTACATCACTGCCTGTCGGTTTCTTTCTTCTTATAATAAGATACACGATCGGAAGTATAATAATATAAGATGCTATAATAAACGA
>NZ_CAKRAS010000068.1 GCF_934295145.1 uncultured Eubacterium sp.
TTTGGTACGAAAGCCATCATGGAGCAATCCTCTACTCCATAGTACTCGTAATCTGTATTTGCATTTTCACATGTTCCTGCACATTTTACAAATGCAACTTCACGAACAGATTCGCCAACTTCCTGACCCATGATCGCACCAATTTTGGCTGCTACTGCAGCACCGCCGACCGGACAGGAACCCACTTCTGCTTCACCTTTTGCGATTGCTGCAGCCAGACCGGAACATCCGGCAAAACCACAGCCACCACAGTTATTTCCCGGAAGAGCTGCTAATACTTCTTCCTCTTTCGGGTCTACTTCTACTTTGAATTTCTCACCGGCAATCCCAAGGATGATACCAATGACAATACCTGTACCGCCGACTACAACAGCGGCAATAATAATTGCTGAAACGCTCATCTGTATACCCTCCTAAATGACACCGGAAAATCCCATAAATGCAATTGACATCAGACCTGCTGTTACCAGCACGATTGCGGAACCTTTGAAAGGTGTCGGGATATCATTGTACTCAATTTTCTCACGAATACCTGCCATGATGACAATTGAAATGGTAAATCCAACTGCTGTTGCGAAACCATTGATTGTACTTACGCCAATACCATAACCATACTGTACATTGTTCAGGGCAACACCAAGAACGGCACAGTTTGTTGTGATCAGAGGTAAGAAAATACCAAGTGCGTTGTACAATGGCGGCATTGATTTTTTCATAAACATCTCTACGAACTGAACCAATGCAGCAATAACTAAAATAAATACAATTGTTCTTAAATATGTGATATCAAACTGCTGCAAGATAAATTTATCCAGCACACTTGTGATAAAGGATGCAATTGTAATAACGAAGATAACTGCGGCACCCATTCCGGCTGCAGTATTTACCTTTTTGGATACACCGAAAAACGGACATAAGCCAAGGAACTGGCTCAGGACAACGTTATTTACAATGGCAGAGCCGATTGCGATAAGTAATACTTCTTTCATCTGAACCTTTCCTCCTTATTCTTTCTCATCTGTTCCTGCAGTGAACACCTTTCCTTCACAGCAACTGCTTGCACAAGCTGCACAGTCACCGTCAAAGCATCCGGTTCTTTCTTTCACTGCAATACCTTTTTTACGTTTTGCTTCACGGAATGCATTCTGGATTGCGATCAGCATAGCTAATACAAAGAATGCACCAGGAGCAAGTACAAAAATTGTAATTGGTGTAAATCCTGCTTTACCTGCAGCTGCATCAGCTAACGGAAGAAGCTGGAAACCAAAAATCTGTCCGGATCCAAGGATCTCACGAACTGCACCGATACATGTCAGACCAACAGTAAATCCAAGTCCCATACCGATACCATCAAAGATAGACGGAAGAACCGGATTCTTTGAAGCATAACTCTCGGCACGGCCAAGGATGATACAGTTTACTACGATCAGAGGGATATAGATACCCAATGATGCATACAGAGATGGTACATAACCCTGCAGTAAGAACTGAACAATAGTTACCAGAGATGCAACGACAACGATGAATGCCGGTACACGTGCACTGTCCGGAATAATCTTACGGAGCAGTGAAATTAAAAGGTTTGAAAATACAAGTACGAGTGTCGTGGAAAGTCCCATACCAATACCGTTAATAGCTGATGTTGTAACAGCCAGGGTCGGGCACATACCGATCAACATAACGAAGGTAGGGTTCTCTTTCACGATACCGTTTACAATACGTTCTATACACTTATTCATTTAAAAGTTCCCCTCCTGTTATTGTGCAAGTGTTCTGTAATAAGCCAGTCCAGCATTTACAGCACTTGTAACAGCGCTTGATGTGATTGTAGCACCACTGATTGCATCGATCTGGTCATCAGATGTTGCACCTGTCTTTGTAACTTCAAATGATTCTACCTGTTTGCCTGCAAACTGAGAAGAAAAAGAATCTTCTTTTGCTTTCATACCAAGTCCGGCAGTATCATTGATTGTTGTGATGGAATATCCATTTAATGTGCCATCGTTTGTAACACCGATGGATAAGGTAACATCTCCACCATAACTGTTCGGGTCTGTTACAGAAATAACATAACCAAGTTCTGCACCACTTGCATCTACAGCAACAACACAGTTCTCAATGGTGTCATCTGCGTATCCTGCTGCTGCAGCTGCTTCTGTTGCTTTTGCGGAATCAAATCCGTCCATATCGTTGAATGCATCTGCATCCGGGAATACCGTACGGTATGCATTCTGCTGAATGTTATAATTTGCTTTTTCAATTGGGACCTTTGTAATGCCATATACAGCACCCAGACCAAGACCTGCGATAACTGTGATCAGGAAAAGGATCAGGGCGTCTTTAATGATTTTTCCGTTCATTATTTTTCCCCTCCTTTACCAAATGGTTTCGGGATTGTAAATCTCTCGATCAGTGGTACAAGCATGTTTGCGAAGATGATAGAGTAAGAACATCCCTCAGCTGATGCGCCAAACATACGGAAGATACCAAGCAGGCATCCGCAGATGATACCATAAATAATTTTTCCTTTCGGAGTGATCGGAGAAGTAACATAATCTGTTGCCATGAAGAATGCACCGAGGATCAGACCACCACCGCATACTTCCTGAACTACGAACTGTCCAAGATCACCGCTTGTAAGGTGTCCGCCGAACAGTACGATAAATACTACAAATGTCAAAATATATGTACCCGGGATTCTCAGATCAATAACGCCCATCAGGATCAGGAAGATTGCACCGATCAGAAGAGCGATTACAGATGTCTCACCAATAGTACCTGCGATACGGCCGGTAAACATAGCCATTGTGTCACTGTAAAGTTCGCCACCTTTGATGACTGCCAGCGGAGTTGCGCCAGATACACCATCAAATGTGAAGCTTGTCATCGGGCCTGTGAATGCAAGAAGCAGGAAGCATCTAGCACCAAGTGCCGGGTTCATGAAGTTCTGTCCAAGTCCGCCGAAAACCATTTTTACAACAACGATCGCGAAAGCGCCACCGATGATCGGAATGAAGAACGGAACGGTATGTGACAGGTTCAGACCAAGAAGTAAACCGGTAACAACACAGCTTAAATCACCTACGGTCTGTTTCTTGTGTGCAATTTTGTTATATAAGTATTCGGATACCAGACAGCTTGCGATAGAAACAACAACAACTGCCAGTGCACGCGGTCCGAAATTGATAATACCAAATACAGTAGCCGGAAGTAATGCAATGATTACATAAAGCATGATTCTCTGTGTACTGTCTTTGGCTCTTATATGTGGTGATGATGTAACATTGTATAACTCACTCACAATAATCCACCTCTTTCTAACGTTTTTTATTTTTTCCGTCTGTTTGCAAGAATTGTTTTTCTCATGGATTTAATCGACTGTGCAAGATTTCTCTTTGCAGGACATGTGAAGCTGCAGCTTCCACATTCTACACACTCCATGCCGTGCCACTGTTCAAATGGCTCTTCCAGATGATTTTCTGCGAAATCAGCAAGTCTGGAAGGAACAATTCTGGATGGACATGCTTCTACACAACGACCACAGTTAATACATGCTGTTGCATTCTGGGCAGCATCCTCAACTGCATCTTCTGTCAGACACAACAGAGCAGATGTTGTCTTGGTTGTCGGAACGTCAAGTCCGAACATTGCAAATCCCATCATAGGACCACCGGAGATTACTTTCTTCGGCTGAGTCTTGAATCCGCCTGCTGCTTCTACTAACTCTGCATAATTTGTTCCGATACAGACATAGAAGTTTTGCGGATCAGTGATCGCATCACCTGTAATAGTAACGATACGATGCATCAGCGGTCTGCCAAGCTTTACTGCATGATAAATTGCAACGATTGTATCAACATTATCTACGATACAGCCTGCATCTGCCGGAAGCATGGTAGAGTTGATCGCTCTGCCTGTTGTTGCAAAAATCAACTGACGTTCAGAACCCTGTGGATATTTTGTCTTTAATGCTTTTACTTCCATTCTTGGCTCATTTTTTGTCAATTCTGTCAGTTTTGCAATACAGTCTGGTTTGTTATCCTCGATACCGAAAATACCCTTTGCATTGTCAAACAGTGAAAGAATGATTCTCATTCCCTCGATTAATTTCTCCGGCTCCTCGATCATTCTTCTATAATCAGATGTCAGATACGGTTCACACTCTGCACAGTTTGCAATAATGTAGTCGATTTTTTCCGGTTCCTTCGGTGAGAGTTTTACATGTGTCGGGAATCCCGCACCACCCATACCTACGATACCGGCATTCTGAATCTTCTTGATGATCTCTTCTTTGCTCAGAGACGCTACATCGTCTACCGGTGTAAACTCCAGAGATTTAAACTCCCCGTCATTTTCAACCACGATAGAGTTCACCATGTCTCCGACTGCAACACGACGTGGCTCGATTGCCTTAACCGTGCCGGAAACTGTTGCATAAATCGGTGCAGATACGAAACCGCCTGCTTCAGCGATCATCTGTCCCTTCAATACAGCATCACCTACTGCAACCACTGGCTTTGCCGGTGCACCAATGTGCTGTGATAACGGATAAACCAGATCACCCTTGGGTAAATATTCCTGAACCGGTTTATCTTTCGACAAGTCCTTTCCATCATATGGATGGACACCGCCCTTAAAAGTACATAAGCCCATAACCTGTGCCCCACTTTCTCTAAAATAGTTTCCACAGAAATAACTATATATTCTGCATAATATCGAAAAATATTATAACACACTTCCCAAAAAAAGTATTAAAATACGTGCAATTTTTCTTATGTATTGAAAAAAATACCCGGTAAGTTATAATGAACTGGAATAAGTACAAACTTTACAGGAGAACTACAAATAAATGATTACAAAACAAACATTTTTTTCCGTTTATGAGTTAGATAGTTTTACCCAAAAAATACTGTCCCCAGACATGCTTCTATTAGATATTGAAACAACCGGGCTGTCTGCAGCCAGGGCATACATCTACTGTATCGGATGTTCCTGTCTGTCCGATACAGTTAAAAATGACATTAACATCCAGCTCTTTTTTGCCGAAAATCCGGAACAGGAACCGGAACTTCTGACTGCGCTGGCCGAATTATTGGAGACACATAAAACCGTCGTGACCTTTAACGGCAATACCTTTGATCTGCCGTTTCTAAAAAAACGATATTTCGCCCACAACATGGATCAGCCGTTTTCCGACATTCAATCTGTAGATCTGTATCGTGAAGCCCGCCAACTGAAACAGTTGATCCAACTGCCGGATTATAAGCAAAAATCCATCGAAACTTTTCTCGGATGTTTCCGGGAAGATCCATACACTGGAAAAGAACTGATTGCGCAGTATCTTCTATATGTTAAGGAGCCATCGGAAGAACTGCTGCACAATCTTTTGCTGCACAATGAGGAAGATGTACGTGGAATGTACGGTCTCTTTGTATTGCTTTTCTATGCCGAATTTTTAAAGGGGAACTACCAGATTCAGGATGTAAATCTTTCATCTGCAGATCAGACGCATTACTGCGACATCACATTGACCACAGAATATGCATTTCCACATAAAGTTACGACTGTCTTTTCGGATGCATCCCTTTTGCTACAGGGTCAGAAGTCATTGATTTCTTTTCCGGTCCAGCATGGCTGTCTCCGCCATTATTTTAAGGATTACAAAAATTATTACTATCTGCCGGAAGAACAGACGATTATACACAAAAGTCTCGGTGCCTGCGTGGATCCTGGTCACCGTCAGAAAGCCACAAAAGAGAACTGCTATCTTGAAAAAACATGTGATTATCTCGTACATTCCGTTCCGGATAAAGAGTCTTATCTGCGCCGCGACCGTTCTGATACGACCAGTTACTTTGAATTACCACAGAAAGCAGATTTATCCGGAAATGAGATTGTGCTTTCCGACAATGCACGCAAACAGTTGGATATCTTTATAAAAAGTTATTTGAACAGTCTTTTACATTAATGCATTCCCAACATCAGCCGTTTATTTGTATTAAGATACTCTGCTTTTATTGGTTGCACATTTTTAATCATGAACACAAAAAGGAGAATGCAAATGCATTCTCCTTTTCTAATTTTTTACATTTTAATGACATTCAAGAGTCTGTCAGATTACTCCTCTTCAGCTGCCTCTGTGTTCTGATCAAGTGCTTTGATGCTCAGGCTGATTTTTCTGTCTGCCTCATCGAAATCAACGATTTTAGCTTCGATTTCCTGTCCGATGCTTAATACATCAGCCGGTTTCTCAACGTGATCTCTGGAGATCTGGGAAACATGAAGTAAAGCGTCAACACCCGGTGCAAGTTCTACGAATGCACCAAAGTCTGTCATACGTGCAACTTTACCTGTTACAACATTTCCTGCTGCATATTTCTCAGCTGCGTTATTCCAAGGATTCTCCTCCGGGAATTTAACACTGAGTGCGATTTTTGTATCTTTGATGTCTTTGATAAATACTTTTACAGTATCGCCAACTTTGTAGATTTTCTTAGGATTCTCTACACGTCCCCAGGACATTTCAGAGATATGAAGCAGTCCGTCTGCACCGCCAAGGTCAATGAATGCGCCAAAGTCTGTGATGTTTTTAACAGTTCCTTCGATTACATCTCCAACGTTGATCTTCTCTAATAATTCTTTCTGTTTACGCTCTTTCTCAGCAACCAGAAGCTGTTTTCTGTCACCGATGATACGTCTTCTTCTCGGGTTGAACTCAGTTAATACGAACTGGATCTCCTGATCTTTGTATTTGCCAAGATCTCTCTCGTAAGTATCAGATACAAGGCTTGCCGGGATGAAGATTCTTGTCTCATCCAGAACAACACTTAAGCCACCGTCTAATACCTGGCTTACTGTACCTGTTAAAACTTCGCCATTCTCGAAAGCCTCTTTCAGACGCTCGCTGCCTTTCTCTGCTGCAAGACGTTTGTATGTAAGGAGAACCTGTCCCTCACCGTCATTTACTTTCAGAACTTTTGCTTCCATTGTATCGCCAACGGAAACAACAGTAGTAAGGTCTACATTATTGTCGTTTGTGTATTCGTTTCTGGTAATAATTCCGTCTGATTTATAGCCAATATTCAGGATAATTTCATCCGGTTTCACATCTATAACAGTGCCTTCGACTACCTCTCCATTTCTGATTGTTTTTAAAGATTCTTCCAACATTTGTTCAAAACTCATTTCTGACATATTTTTGAACCTCCTCAATAATATTATTTGGGGTAGAAGCCCCAGCTGTAATACCTACGTAGTCGAAACGCGAAAAGTCAGAATTCTCTAGATCTTCTTTCGTTTGTATAAAGTAAGTATTTCGACAATTTTCTGAACAGATCTCATACAGTTTCCGGGTATTGGAACTGCTTAATCCGCCGATCACCAACATGGCATCCACTTTCGCCGAGAGCTCTTTGGCAGCTTCCTGACGTTCTTTTGTGGCACTACATATGGTGTTGTGTACGATTATCTCACTGTCCTTGTCCACCGTACTCTCACTATAATACCCTTTTTTTTGAATAATTTCAACAAGTTCTTGAAATTTATTGTAATTAAATGTTGTTTGTGCGACAATACAAACCTTTTTCCGTGACTTCAGTTCTAATTTTTTCGCATCTGACTCATTATTGATGACAACTGTGTGTTCTGCATCGGACCATCCGACAATACCCTGCACTTCCGGATGATCGCCACTTCCGATGATAATGACATCATAGCCTTTTTGGGAATACTCCTGCACCAGTTTATGAATTTTCTTTACAAATGGACAAGTAGCATCCACAACACGCAGTCCATCTGCCATCAATGCATCCTGCTCTTCCTTAGTCACACCATGAGAACGAATGATCACGGTGCCCTCCTGCTGCTCCTTCGCTTCTTCCAGAGAGTGGATCACCCTGACACCTTTTCGTTCAAGATCCGCGATCACTTCTTCATTATGAATGATCGGTCCATACGTATACACCGGAGAATGTTCTGCCGCTTCCTGATATACCGTGTCCACCGCGCGGTTGACACCAAAGCAAAAACCGGCCATCTTTGCAAGTTCTACTTTCATGCTTTCAGTCCTGCCTTCTTTGCATGCTCGTAAATTGCTTCTACTACTTCATCAATATTCATGTTTGAAGAATCCAGCATAACCGCATCTTCTGCTGCTTTTAACGGTGCAATCTCACGGTGCATATCGCGGTAATCACGTTCACTGATATCTTTCTCAATCTCAGCCATATTACAAGATTCTCCTTTTTCCACCAGTTCGTCATAGCGGCGTTTTGCACGAACTTCTACGCTGGCTGTCAGGAAAATCTTCAGCTGCGCATTCGGAAGTACACAGGTTCCGATATCACGCCCATCCATGATGACGTTGTGCTGTGCTGCCATATCCTGCTGCAGGCTCAGAAGTTTTGCACGGACAAAGCCGTAACCACTTGTGGCAGATGCCATATTGCCAACTTCTTCCTGACGGATCTTACCGGAAATATCTTCTCCGTTTAACAGTACTTTCTGCACACCATCTTCGTAAGCAAGAGCAACAGAAATATCATTACATGCTTCTTTTATTTTATCCTCTTCCTCTGCCTGAATACCGTGCTGTAAAAAATAATATCCCATAGCACGGTACATAGCACCGGTATCTACATAAATAAAGGATATTTTTTTTGCCAGCTTTTTCGCTATCGTACTTTTTCCGGCGCCTGCCGGTCCATCAATCGCAATGTTAAAACTCATATCTTCCAAACCTCTCCTATTCTATACTTATTCCTGCCAGATATCCGGTGGACCATGCGATCTGCAGGTTAAATCCTCCGGTCACTGCATCCACATCCAGCATCTCACCACACAGATACAGCCCCTGGAGCAGTTTTGATTCCATCGTGGACGGATTTACTTCTTTGACTTTAATGCCACCCCGGGTGACAATGGCCTCTTCCATCTTTCCAAGTCCCGTGATAGTTCCCGGAAAATGTTTGAGCAATGTCAGAAGCTGATGCCGCTCTTCTCTGGTGACGGAATGCACCTTTTTCTCCGGATCGATACCGGATAATTCGATCAATATCGGCATCAGTTTCGCCGGTACAAGTCCGTGCAGGGCATTTTTAAACTGTCGGTTCACGTTCTCCGCAAAATCACGCTGCAGACGCTTGTCCAGCTGTTCTTCTTCCAATGCCGGTTTCAAATCAATTTCAAACGGCAGCTCCTGCTTCATATATTTATCCGGAATACAGCTGCTGGCTGTCAGTACTAACGGGCCGCTGATTCCCTGATGTGTAAAAAGCATTTCGCCAAACTCGGAATATAACGTCTTTTTACCTGATTTTATGGTCAGTGTTACGTTTTTCAGGGACAATCCCTGCAGCTTTGTAATATACTCCTCCGCCGTCGTCATCCCGATCAGGGAAGGGCGCAGTTCCGTAACGGTATGTCCCAGTTTTTTACACAATTCAAATCCACTTCCATCGGATCCCGTCGTCGGGTAAGACACGCCTCCGCAGGCCGCCACCACCGCATCAAACTCCTCGGTCTGATTTCTCTGATGTGTATCATGACAGTCCCAGCGCACACCGGTCACTTTCTCACCATTGCTTAAAATTTCCTGTACTTTTGTATTCAGACAGATGCGCACTTTTTTTCTGCGCAGCTCATCTGTCAGCGCCCGTATCACGTCAGAAGCATGGTCAGACTGTGGAAACACACGGTTTCCACGTTCTGTCTTCATCTTCAGCCCAAGTCCCGCAAAATAATCCATCAGCGCATGGTTGTCAAAGGTATAGATTGCGCTATAAAGGAATTTTGCGTTTTTCATGATCGCCGCAAATAAATCCTCCGTATCGCAGGCATTGGTCAGATTGCACCGTCCCTTTCCGGTAATATAGATTTTTTTGCCAAGTTTCTCATTCTGTTCATACAGGGTTACCTGATGTCCGTTCCCGGCTGCGATACATGCCGCCATCATTCCTCCGGCACCGCCGCCGATTACCGCCACTTTACTCATTCATTTTCTCCGATTTATCACTCAGTTTTTTCTTGACAGAATATCTGCCGAAAATCCTGCTATGCTTATTCTTCTATGCAGAATTTCTACCCAAATCCTGTCGTATTTATTTCTCTTTTCCGGGATTTTCCCGGTCTACTTTCTCAATCTTTCCATATCGCATTTTCATATGGTCATCGATATAATTGATCTCGTCGCTCTCATAAACCTGATATTCATCCCAGATATCCTCCAGCGTCTCCAGCGTCTCAGCTACTTCACTCTGTTTTCTCATGCACAAAGCCACGATCAGCGCATTGATCACGCTCAGCGGTGCTACCAGGGAATCCACGATGGATGCCATATCACTTTTTGCGATCAGATTGCAGGAAGAATACAGATTCATCGGGGAATGCACGCTGTCCGTCAATGTGATCACCTTCGCATTGCGGTTATTGGCAAATTCCATGGCTTTTAATGTACGCATGGAATACCGTGGGAAACTGATACCGATGATCACGTCGTCCTCACTGATACGCACCATCTGTTCAAACAATTCGCTGGAACTGCTCGTATGAAGCAAATGCACATTATCAAACATCAGATTAAAATAAAAAGACATAAAACTTGCCAGCGGTGCACAACTTCGAATTCCCACAATGTAAATATGTTTTGCATTTAAAATAATATCCAATGCTGCTTCAAAGGCATTCTGGTCAATCTGTTCCAACGTGCCCTTGATTTTTTCCGCATCGGACTGCAACACCGTATCCAAAATCTTTGACTGGCTGATTCTTCCATAGGTTACTTCCATTCGCTGGATGGAATTCAGCTTGTTGCGCACCAGTTCCTCCAGTGCTTTCTGAAATTCAGGATACCCACGATACCCCAGATGTGTTGCAAACCGCACAACCGTGGACTCGCTCACCCCAACAACTTTTCCCAGTTTCTCTGCGGTCAGAAAAACTGCCTTATCATAATTGTCTGTAATATACGTGGACAACAGTTTCTGTCCTTTGCTCATACTGCTGTACTTTTCATTGATCCTGTTAATCAGCTCATTTGAATTATTCATTTCTCTTCTCCAATTTTTTATCTGCCACGGCACATTGCCGAGTCAGATATGCTTTCCCTGCATGTCAGTAAAAAAACAAAAAAATCTGTTTCACTGCTGTCGGGCAATACCGGTTATAGTATACCTCATATTTCGTCAAGAAACAATATCCAGAAAAATCCATGTTATAAACTGATTCATCTCAAATTTTGTATAAAAAGTAATCACGGTCCTTGCAAACAGCGTATTTTCCTCAAAATAATCGATCGACCAAATTCATATCAAAAAATATTTGAAAAAACATAATTCAAGCACCAGCGGTAATCAAATTTTTCTACCGTTTCTGCTGCATAAACCGGCTGTGTCAAAATCTGACACCCGTTCAAAAAAATAACATGTTCTCCGATCACGTCACCTTTTTGTATCGGTGATTCCAAATAATCCGGCAGACTCCATTCGTCCGTAATCATATCGGTATCAGACAACAATAACTCCTGCTCTATAGGTTCTGTCTCTGCCACAAACTCTTCTAAATAAGCATATCTCTGCTTTTTTCCAAAAATATGCCTCTGTTTTTCTGTCGTCATCCCTGTTCTATCTGTCTGCACACCATTATGTATCTCTATCTGTTTTTGTTTCGCTTCCCAGGTGTACAGCTGCCGGGCATATGTTTCATTTCCATAAGCAATCAGTTTTCTGGAATCCTCCCATTTATATCCTTTGTTATTCGGCCAACCACAGGCCAATAATGCAAAGGTGTATACACGGTCATCGTTACAATAGGCTCCCACATAACAGTACCCCGCCTTTGCCGTAAACCCGGTTTTCCCGGAGATTACTCCATCTACCATAGAAAGCAGCGCATTGTGATTATTCAGCGTTGCCTGAAATGTGCCATCCACACTTGCAATGGTTTTAGAAGCAGTTTCTGTGATTTCCAATAATTTATCATTTTGGATACAGGCTGCCATGATCAGGCTGAGGTCATAAGCTGTTGTCTGATGCGCGCCACCCGCATCGGAACTGTCCAGACCATTCGGTGTCACAAAATGCGTATTCTGGCAGCCAAGTTCCGCCGCCCGTTCATTCATCTGTTTTGCAAAATCTTCCACGCTTCCCGCTACATGTTCCGCAATGGCCACAGCGGTATCATTATGGGATTCCAGCATCAGAGAATACAATAAATCTTCCAGCATAAATTGCGTGCCCTCAGCGCATCCAAGGCGTACTTTTGGCATTTTGCAGGCATATTCCGAAAAAGTCACGGTATCGCCCATCTTTCCGCTCTCTATCGCCAGCAGACAGGTCATGATCTTCGTGGTACTTGCATTCGCCATTGGTGTAACTGCATTTTTTCCGTATAAAATCCGCCCGGTTTCCGCATCCGTCAGGACTGCACTTTTCGCATACAAGTTTAGATTCTCTCTGTGAAAATCTGAAAACTGTTCCGCAGAATCCTGCCAGACTTTTTCAGGATTTCGCACCACTGTTACCATTTTCTCCGCTCCTGAAACCTTTGCACACGAAAACATCATGACAGATACCAGGCAAACACTTATCATAAAGAAACATTTCATACAACAAAACATCCAGAACTTTCTTATTCATTCCATTTTATGCCTTTGTATGCTTGCCATGAAAAAAAGATTTCAACACAGGAATTTTAACAGTTTTTTTCTAAGACTAAATACAGACAAAAAAAGGCAGGACAGTCACTGACTGTCCCACCTGTAGTTACTCAATCTGCTTTCTATCTCTGATTCGGCATTTTCCAAGCTTCATGATCCGTATGTAACAGTTCATGAGATTTATGGGATAATGGTTTCTCAAAGAAATCTTCGTATGCTTTGATCACGGACGGATTCTCATGGGAGAAACGAAGTGGATTCTTTTTATCCAGCTTGTACAGATTTTTTCCACGCACATCTGCCAGCTCCACACCATCGGTGATCGGCTGTCCGCCACCGCCGACACATCCACCCGGACATGCCATCACTTCTACGAAATGATATTCTGCTTCGCCGGAGCGAATCTTCTCCATCAGTTTTCTTGTATTTCCAAGTCCGCTGACAATAGCTGCTTTAATCTTGATACCTGCGATCTCTACTTCTGCTTCTTTGATGCCGTCCATACCACGTACTGTTTGGAACAT
>NZ_CAKRAS010000069.1 GCF_934295145.1 uncultured Eubacterium sp.
AGCCTTAGCAGCTTCCTCTACGGAAACGGCAACTGCTACTGTAGCACCTACCATTGGGTTATTACCCATACCGATTAAGCCCATCATCTCTACGTGAGCCGGTACGGAAGAAGAACCTGCAAACTGTGCATCAGAATGCATACGTCCCATTGTATCTGTCATACCATAGGAAGCAGGACCTGCACCCATGTTATCTGGGTGAAGTGTACGTCCTGTACCACCGCCGGATGCTACTGAGAAGTATTTTTTACCCTGCTCGATACATTCTTTTTTGTATGTACCTGCTACCGGATGCTGGAAACGTGTCGGGTTTGTGGAGTTACCTGTGATAGATACACCAACATTCTCATGATGCATGATTGCAACACCTTCCTGAACATCATCAGCACCGTAACATTTTACGGAAGCACGAAGTCCTTTGGAGTATGCTTTCTCATATACAACGTTCAGTTTTGCTTCTTTGTAGTCATATTTTGTCTCTACAAATGTGAAGCCGTTGATACGGGAAATGATCTGAGCTGCATCTTTTCCAAGACCGTTCAAGATAACACGTAACGGTTTCTGACGTACTTTGTTTGCTTTCTCAGCAATACCGATAGCACCCTCAGCTGCTGCGAAAGACTCATGACCTGCTAAGAAGCAGAAGCACTCTGTCTCCTCTTCCAGAAGCATTTTTCCAAGGTTACCATGTCCCAGACCTACTTTACGATGATCTGCTACAGAACCCGGGATACAGAAAGCCTGAAGTCCCTCACCGATTGCTGCAGCTGCCTCAGAAGCTTTGCGGCATCCTTTTTTGATTGCGATAGCTGCACCTACTGTATAAGCCCAGCATGCATTCTCAAAACAGATCGGCTGGATTTTCTTTACCTGATCGTATACATCCAGACCAGCATCTTTTGTGATTTTCTCTGCTTCTTCGATAGAAGCAATTCCATAACTATTTAAAACAGAATTGATCTGGTCAATTCTTCTTTCATATGATTCAAATAAAGCCATTGTCCATTACTCCTTTCTCGGATCGATGATTTTTGCTGCATCAGCTACACGGCCATACTGACCTTTTGCTTTCTCCCATGCAGTATTCGGATCATCGCCATTTTTGATAAAGTCAGTCATTTTGCCAAGGCTTACGAACTGATATCCGATTACCTCATTATCCTCATCCAGAGCAATGCCTGTTACATAACCTTCTGCCATTTCCAGATAACGAACACCTTTTTCTTTTGTTGCATACATTGTACCAACCTGAGAACGAAGTCCTTTACCAAGATCCTCAAGACCTGCACCGATAGCAAGACCATCATCAGAAAAAGCACTCTGAGTTCTACCATATACAATCTGTAAGAACAGCTCTCTCATTGCTGTATTGATCGCATCACAGACAAGGTCTGTATTTAATGCCTCTAAAATTGTTTTACCCTGTAAAATCTCTGCTGCCATTGCTGCGGAATGAGTCATACCGGAACATCCGATTGTCTCGATCAAAGCCTCCTCGATGATACCTTCTTTTACATTCAGAGTCAGCTTACATGCACCCTGCTGCGGAGCACACCAGCCTACACCGTGTGTAAAACCGGAAATATCTTCAATTTTTTTGGAGTGAACCCATTTTCCCTCTTCCGGGATTGGAGCAGGTTCATGTTTTGCGCCTTTTGCAACCGGGCACATCAATTCTACTTCTTTGGAATAAATCATTGTAAAACTCCTTTCTATGTATGAATGTTTTTTGAAAGAGATCCCATACCTTATACCTATCCTCTATTGCTTTTCGCAGAAAACGTGATTTATTTTCTATCGTATTTCAACTGTGGTTTTATGCACAGGATTACTTTGTTATTTTTTTAACATCCTTATGTATTTTGACACATTTTTCGTCATTCGTAAAGTACTTTCTGACATTTTTTTTACAAAATTTTGCTTGTATCAAAAATAGCACAAATGAGTTACGGCTAATTACTGTTTTTCTACGATTTCATTGCGGTTTTTGTAAATAGAATGTGCCGGTACCACGCCACGGACTGCAGATAACGGATATACATTACTTTCCGGGCAGATTACTGTACCAGGATTTAATACGGAATTGCATCCTACTTCGACGTTATTGCCAAGCATCGCACCGAATTTCTTTCTGCCGGTAGCGATTTCTTCTTTGCCGTCACGTACAACAACTAATGTTTTGTCGGATTTTACATTTGAAGTAATGGATCCTGCCCCCATATGTGCTTTATATCCAAGGATGGAATCACCTACATAATTGTAGTGTGGAACCTGAACTTTGTTAAACAGAATCACATTCTTTAATTCCGTAGAGTTTCCTACAACTGCGCCTTTTCCAACGATTGCTGAACCACGGATAAATGCACAGTGGCGGACTTCTGCTTCCTCATCAATGATCAGCGGACTTCCAAGAAAAGCTGTCGGTGCGACATTTGCATTTTTTGCAACCCACACATCTTCGCCGCGTTTCTCATATTTCTCCGGATCCAAAGTGGCGCCCAGTCTTTTGATATAATCAGAAAGTCCGTCTAAAAGTTCCCACGGATACTCTGCCGTCTCCATATATTCTTTTGCAATTGTTTCATTTAAATCATACATATTTGTGATCTTACACTGTTCCATTTTATATTCGTATTCCTTTCATACTATGTTTTTCATCACTCTTATTGTGCCACGTTTTTCATTCTTTTTCCAGTCCTTTTTTCCTGAATTATCCGTGTTGGTAAAAATAGCTTTTTGCAACTCTCCCAATACAAATAGAACCCTGACCTGTGCAACATATCTGTCACATAAGTCAGAGTTCCCTTTTACTATTTCAAGTCGAACGCACGTGAGACTTGGTGCGTGATTCTGGTCAGCGTAAACTGACATATTCATCTCAGGATCACTGCACCTCTACACTGTCTATATTTTTCTCTGAAACAACAAATATCTCCATATGTTATCTCTGTTTTTCTGTATCCGGATTTGTAATTACTTCTTTCCAGTTCTCCGGGTCTTTTTTCTGCATTGCTTTTGCGTAAGCCCAGAAAGGAATTCCGAGTACGATATAAACAATCAGAACAATCCACGCATTCCGATCCATTGTCGTAATCGTCACATAAATAACGTACACGCAGAAAATGATAGATGCTATACCAAAAAACCACGGAATCCGTAATTTATATGGACGCTCCCATTCCGGATGAGAACGACGCAGTTTCAGGAAGGACAGTGCAACCAGCAGATATACAACTCCGGCTGTCAATCCGTAAATCGTGTAAATATAGTTTACCCATGCATCCGGTGCAAATACCGTAAAGTAAATGGATAAAATACCAACAATAATATTTGCCAGAACCGGCTGTCCATGTTTGTTTACTTTTGCCAGCTTCTTCGTAAACTGTGCCTGCTTTGCAGCTCCAAACAAAGTACGGGACGCACACATCCAGAATCCGGACAATGTGGTCAGACAGGTTCCTGTTCCCATGATGACAATTACAATACCAAGCCAATGCATATCGATTATATCAGCGACACGCGGATCTACGATATCTGTCTGAAGCACCCAGTCCTGCGAAATAATTCCACCGACACCGACCACAGCCATACCATAAATCAATACCGTAAATCCAAGAGAACCAACGAATGCCTTCCACATTTTCTTTTTCGGGAAGTTTGCTTCCTCGGACAACTGCGGAATCAGATCAAATCCGATAAATTTCATGATCAGCAACGCAATGGCTGCTGAGAATCCCTTTCCACCGGACGGAAACAGATTCCCTCTGAAATTAGAAAAACTCCAGGAGCCGCTGCAAATAAAGATTACAGATGCTACCAGTGAAACAATCAACGTTGCCCAAAACAAAATACTCTGCAGTTTTGCGATAAATTTTAATTCTTTATTGGTCAGGAAAAACCATACAACAAGAATGATTGCCGCAACCAGCTTTGTCTGTCCGGAAGTGATCGGATGAAGATATCCGATCATACTTGCTATACCGTAAGATACAGTAGGCATCGCCATAACATAAAGTAACAGCACAAACCAACAGCAGACCCATCCGGTGTTCCATCCAAATGCATTGGAAACCCAGACATTTTCACCGCCTGCATACGGCAGCATGGTTGTCATCTCTGCATAAATAAAACATAATGGTAACACAAATACTGCACACAGGATCAGTGCAAATAAAGAACCTGTACCGGTCAAACTAAACCAATACTGAATCTCCACCATCCACGCAGCAATCATTCCGCCGGCAGCCAATGCGATCAGCTGCGGCAATTTCAATGTTTTCTTTAATCCCTGTTCCATTTTTTACACTTCTTTCTCTCAACAACTATTCCTAATGAATAATCTTATTTTGTAATCTCTCCCTTCCCCAATGCACTTATATCGCCGCATCCCCCAGACACGTTTTTATTTACGGTTTTTCTCAATCACTTCAATGGTTTCGTCAGAAGATAATACGTTACAGTAGATCACATTCATGATTTTTAACTCTGCATCATGCAATTCCTGATCTGCTGCTGCACAACCATCTTCCACACAAATAATTTTGAAATCATTATCTGCCAGATCACGAATCGTACTTGCCACGCACTGATCTGTCACAATACCGCAGACTACAATCGTCTCAATGCCCATGTTCTGCATCAGACGTACATAATTTGTTCCTGTAACAACACTATCTGTTGTCTTATTTACCACAATTTCATTATCCTGTGGAGCAAGTTCATCGATCATAGCTGCATTTACGGAATTTACCGGAAGCAGCATTCCGTTCCATCCTTCGGATTTCTGTACTGCACAGCGATCCTCTCCATTATCCAGCAGGCAGGCAATTCTTCCATATGTAACATACATATTGTTTGCGCGGAAATAATCCAACATTTTTTTGCAGGCCGGAATTGTCACATTATCCAGTCTGTCATGGAATGGAATCCAACGCTCCCACTCTCCCATTTCCTTAAACTGCAATGCTTCGCCCATATCTCTGCGCACAAATTCATTCTGCATATCAATGATCAGCAATGCTGTTTTTTTCGGATCCAGTTCGATATCCGGAAATTCTGTCATCGTCTGATAGTAAAAGGATAAATACTTTGGATTTGGTTTCATTTTTTCGCCCTCGTTTTCTTCAGAATGTTATCTGATTTTTATAGGTAAAAAGCACTTCAGGTAAAACTCCCAAAGTGCTCCTTCGCTTAACGTGTCATATTATACATGGTGTTCTACATAAAATCAAGTATTTTTTGCAGTTTTTATGTATATTTATTCATTTTTCGTGCATATGTTGCATATTTTTTATGAATCGATCTTTGCCTTTATTATAAAAATCCAAGTTGAGCATATATCAGTTGTGGATAATCGTGATACCCCTATATCTACAATGCTCTTTTTACTCACAAAGCATTCTTAGCGCGATTTTTTATAGAATGGTGCCACCCGTTCAAAGGAATCCTTTATGATATACTGGTTCCGAAGTCCCAGTACACCACTTGTACGGCTCTGAATAAAGTGTGTCAGTTTTGTCATATATTCCTCTGGGGTAATCGTGCCTTCCGCCACATAATTCAGGCCTTTTTCCCAGCTTGCCGTCAGTTCGGGATTCAGCAGTGACTTGATAGATGCCGATACGGTATCATAAATCAGCTCTCCCTGTAAGGTCGGTGTAATAATCTGTGTCTTTTTATTCAAACTGAGGTATTTGTTGTTCACCAGTTTCTTCAAAATCTCCGCACGGGTCGCACTTGTGCCGATACCGGAACCTTTAATCTGAGCGCGCAACTCCTCATCTTCAATCAGCTGTCCTGCATTTTCCATTGCAAGGATCATGGAACCGGAATTGTAACGTTTTGGCGGAGAAGTCTCTCCCTCCTTGATGGCATAACCTTTTACCGGAAGTGTCATACCTTTTTTGATTTTTGCAATCTGTTCCAGTAAATGTGCATCGCCGCTCTTTTCATTGGAATCTGCATCATTTTGACCGGTTGTATCTTCTGTCTTTTTCTTTCGGAAGGAATATTCCATCACCTTCAGATACCCAGGATCTGCTAAAACCTTAAAGGAAGCAAAAAAACGTTCTGTCTCCATCCCCATTGTCAGACTCACTTTTTTATAAATAGCCGGTTCGTAAAAAATAGCCAGAAAACGACGTACAATCGTCTCATATACTTTCAGTGAAACCGGATTTAAACCTCGCATAGCTCCAAGTCCCTGACCGGTTGGAATAATTGCATAATGGTCTGTGATCATTTTATCGTTAACATAACGTGTCTTCGCAATCTGTTTGTAGCTTTCTTTTTCAAGAATTTCTTCTGCAAACGGACGCACCATATTGATCCCTTTTAATCCGGAAATATTCTTTGAAATCTCCTTTGCCACAGCACTGGAAAGTACACGGGCATCGGTACGCGGATAGGTCACCATTTTTTTCTCATACAATTCCTGCACTACACGCAAAGTCTCATCCGGACTGATCTTAAACAGTTTGGAACAATCATTCTGAAGTTCTGCCAGATTGTACAGTAAAGGTGGATTTTTCTTTTCCTGTTTGCGCTCCACTGACATGACTGCCGCTTCCTGTGGTTCCAGACTTTTCATCCAGTTGATCAGTTCCTGTGCATCTTTCTTTTCCCGGAAACCGTTTTCCTTATAAAGTTTCGGTGTACCAAAATATTTTGATCCGGGAACTGCGCGCCATTCGCCTTCAATGGTCAGGCCTTCAAATTCCATACTGTTTAACACACGATAAAACGGCGTTTTTACAAAATCACGGATTTCCCGTTCCCGGCGAACCACCATGCCAAGCACACAGGTCATAACACGTCCAACGGAAATGACCGTATATTTCTGATTTAGAAAACCAGCCAATGTATTGCCATATTTTAATGTCAGTAATCTTGAAAAATTGATTCCCATCAGATAATCTTCTTTGGCGCGCAGATATGCAGATTCCGATAAATTATCATATTCTGACAAATCTTTTGCTTCATGGATCCCGCGTAAAATTTCTTCTTCCGTCTGAGAATCAATCCAGACACGACGGCGTTCTTTTCCCTTTACACCTGCCATCTGCTCTACCAGACGGTAGATGTACTCTCCTTCCCGTCCGGAGTCAGTACAGACATAAATTGTATCTACATCCGAACGATTCAACAAGTTCGATACAATTTTAAACTGCTTACTCACCCCCGGAATCACTTCATATTTAAATGTTTCCGGAATAAACGGTAAGGTCGACAGACTCCATTTTTTGAACTTCATATCATAGGCTTCCGGATAACTCATAGTTACCAGATGTCCTACACACCAGGTAATGACCGCATTTTCTGATTCCTGATAACCATCGAAGGTACGCATATCTTCTTTCAGTGCCTTGGCAAATTCGCGGGCCACACTTGGTTTTTCTGCTATGTATAAAGATTTTCCCATTCAAACTCCTTATTAACTATTGTTTCTACTATTCAAGTCGAACGCACGTGAGACTTGGTGCGTGATTCTGGTCAGCGAAAGCTGACATAAGCATCCCCCCCTCACCCGCCACTTAGTGCTCCACGCACTTGAAGCGGGGGAATGCTTATCTGCGTTCAAACTGTTCAAGCCGTTCGTAGAAACCATCATAAAAATTCTCCTGCTGTACAGGAGTAAAATAAAACATTTGAAGAAACAGCATATTTTTCCGTTTTGCTTCCTCTTCGTTATAATTTTGCATCGTCTGGCGAAGAGACTTTGTGAGTGAATGCCATTTTACTAAAAAGTGTTCATAATCCTTCACTCCATCCACTTCAAGCCACTTACTTACTTTCATCTTTGATTTATTTTTTGCCGGACAGGCATCTGTCAGCAGAAAATAGCTCAGCTTTTCCCCTTCATAATTTCGCCCCAGAGGAAACAAACGGCAGATTCCCGGTCGAAATCCATGAATACTGCATCTGCCTTCTTCATTTAAAAAAGAACATTTTGGTCCTGTCGCGGATGGTGCCATTTTCAGATTCGGAAGGATCAGACCATCTTCCACATGCAATTCTATCGCACCTGCAAGCAGTTGTTCAAAACTCTGTCCAAGGTTCCGTTCCAGACGCCAGACATCCATCGGATCCAGCAAAATCGATTCACCCATATCACGACAACAAGCCGAACAGCCATTGCAGTCATGACAACCTACTTTTACCATGTCGTTGCTGCTATATAACTTTCCATCTGATATATCTTTTAAATATTCTTCCATCTATTTCACCCGTCTTTCAAAAATCCAGTAGTTGCATTATAACAAAAATGCAGTGGTTTTCCAAGGGGTAGATTTACGGACAAACGTCCCCTGCTCATTGCTTATCGCAATTCAGGCAGAGGACATTCTCTTTTTCTTCAACCATTACAACTTTTCCTTACACTCATACACACAACGGATATCCTTTAAACTGCAACATCTTCCATTTACATAATCCGGCTGCGTTTCCAGATATATCTTATCATCTTCCTCAAGTGGATACAACCGTAGTATCAATTCCGTTGGAAAATCAAATCGTTTCAGACTGACTTCCCAGACATCACCAATATAATACTGATCCGCAATTTTCTCACCATTCAGGTAAAGTTCTGCCTGATCTGCCTGGAAATCAATCTGAAGGAAGATATTTTCTTTTACTGCATCATATGCTTTGTCATAGGAAATTCGGATCACATATTCCTGATAATCTTTGCCAGTATCGTCAATCGCACATGCTTCTGACTCGGAAAAATCTGTTTTTTCTTTCAGTATAATGCAGTTATTTACATCTGTATGTGTAAATGACACGACAGTCTGATTGTCTGCTGCCGTCAGATCATGGCTCAGCACGCAAATTGTGGATGCATCACCTTCCACATGTAAGAAATCCGGAATGATATCTGATTTTTTCCACCCATTGCCAATCCACGTTTTAGCATCTTCCACAGTTGCATCCATGATTATCCAGCAGTTTTTCTGTGCACGATCACTGCGACAAATTACCTCTATCCCATTTTCTGTTTCCAAAATAGGTGACTCACAGAAAAACAGTATATTTGGATATTTTTTCATGCACCATGCACATTTTGCCCAGGTTCGATCCACACTGATAAGCACTTGACCAGACAGTTTTTCATCTGCCTCATACTGCATTTTTTCAATTCCATAGAAAAACCATAGTTTCTGGTTGATATTGCATAATGGTGTCTGATTAATCCAACGTAATGTCACGTCATCTGACAGCGGAAAATTAAACGGATAAAAGAAGTAATCTCCATTTTTAATATCCTGTTTTGGGAAACTTATTTCTCCATCTGCTGTCTGAACATGCAGCATCACATCTTTATGCTCTGCCATCTCATAGCCACGTTGATAATTATTTACAAACAAATAACCTCGATCACCGTTTCTGCGTGTAATCATGCGAAATGCAGATAAATCTTCTGCATCCTGAAAATCTCCGGTATGAACTGAAGTACTCTCACAGTCATCCCCCGCAAACTGTGGCTGCATATCACAAAATGTCTCCCCATAATCATGCGCAAACATGGAAAGAAGTTTCAATTCTTTTGCTGTCTCTGAAATCTGACCATATTCACGGATCGGTGCCTGAAAATCATAGGAAAGTTCAGGGACATCGCAAAAGGAACCCACCGCCGTCGATTCCTGTAAGCTACTGAGTTTTCCTTTCGGATTTGTCCCACCGTGATACATATAATAGCCCAACAGGTTACAACCGCTTCCAAGTTTGCATACTGACATCGCTCCGATATCTTCTGCTGCCACCCGTGGTCTGCGATGATGTGTCACCTGCACACCGCCACCAAGTTCTGCGGTCAGATACGGATACGCATCTTTATCAAATGACAATTCCATGCCCGGCGCATAATCACTGCCAATATTTCCATCATTTCGCACCGTTGAAAACAGATAATTTTTGTTTGGCGGAAGCTGTTTTAAAGAAGCATCCCATGGGGCATCACAATAACCGCCCATAACCGGTATCAGATCACCAAGAACCGCACCGCCCCATCCGGTTGCTGTCCAATAAGGTGCTTCAAAACCAATCGTTTTTGCCAGTTTTGTTAGCGTCCGCATATGCTGCTCTCCGTCAGCACCACGCAAGCCACCCACATGACCATATTCATTTTCAATCTGAATACCAAGGATACAATGTGTTCCTTCCACTTCTTTATATATTTTCTTCCAGAAACGTTCCACCAAAGCCAGGTAATCCAGGTCATCAGAACGTAATTTATATCCTTTTTTCAGCAGCCAGTCCGGAAAACCACCATTTCGTGCCTCTCCATGCGCCCACGGTCCAATACGAAGCCACACATGCATCTGCCATTTCTCGCATAATTCCAGAAAACGATGCAGATTGCGTTGACCGGAAAAAGCAAAGACACCTTCTTCTTCCTCATGATGAATCCAAAATACATAGGTTGCTATAATATCCATGCCACAGGCTTTCATTTTTCGAATCTCATCTTCCCATTCCTTTTCCGGGCATCTGGAAAAATGAAACTCCCCCATCATTGGAAAAATTGCTTTTTCATTTTTGAGTAATGATACTCCGTTAATACTGTATTTTTCCATTCCAAACTCCTTTTCTCATATTTATCTACTAAACAATTAGTTTTCGTTTTATTACTTTGTCTATTGTATCATTTTAGTTCCATGCTTCCTATTTATTTTTTATCGAAATTTTTGCTTTTCTTATTTAAAAAATTGCTCTAAAGAAAAGAAAAAGCCTTCTGCCATTTAACTGGCAAAAGACTTTTTTCATTTTTACATATTATACATATCTTCTCTATGTTTTCCATTTTTTTAATTTTATTTTGACTTATGAATTATTTTATGACCTGAATAAATTGCCATGATCATACAAAATAATGCCGCAATGCTCCACCATTTATGTGCTTTCATCGTCTCATCCCTCCATTTCTTACTCTGCCAGTTCACTCAATGCATGATAAAAGTCCGGATATTCTCTTTTTAACCGAATCAGCTTGCCTTCCGGATTGATAAATCCATGTTCTGAATATCCCTGACATACAATTTCTCCCTGCTCATTTGTCATAGTATATTGCAATTTCAATTTTACTTCTTTAAATTCTTCTACTATAACGTCAATATCAATGACATCTTCAAAGGTTGTGCTTTTTTTATATTTGCAGTTTACTGCTATAACCGGAGATATAATGCCTATTGACTCCAGTTTTGCATAGTCCCATCCAATCTGTCTGAGAAAATCAATTCTGGCTTCTTCCATCCAACGGATATAATTTGAATGATGTGTAATCCCCATTTTATCTGTTTCATAATACTGCACAATATGTCTGTATTTCTGCATTATAAAGACTCTCCCAATGCTTCTACCTCTGTCAGCTTCGGACAGGTACTCATGCTGCCTTTGCTTTCCATGTTTGGAACAGTAATGATTCCACAGTTCTCCCACTTCACATAAGCAGCCGTTGCACGATACTGTTCGATTGCCGCATCAAATACATGATCTGCACCGGCATCTAACAACAACGCTGTTTTTTGAAAATGAAATCCTGCTGTTGCCCCCACATACAAACGGTCGATGACTGCTTTTAACTGTGCAGTGATATCGAACCAGTAAATCGGAGATGCAAATACAACCATATCCGCATCTTTCAATTCTGCATACACCTGTGTCATATCGTCTTTCTGTGCACATTCTCCATTATGAGAAAAACAGTACTCACAAGCCATGCATCCACGAATTTTCATGGTACCAACAGGTAAGTTGACTACTTCATGCCCTTTTTTCTCAGCGCCTTTTGTAAATGCCTGCGTCATAATTTCTGTATTTCCACCTTTACGTGGACTTCCGTTTAATACTACGATTTTCATATTTATGTTCTCTCCTTTTTCATTAAAAATCTAATCCCAGTTCTCTTCCGGATATTTCATACCCCAGTCTTTCCGAAGTTTTGTCATAATATCCATGACATCTTTGGTATATTCCAGATGCATTCCATCTGCATTGCCGCTGCGCACTGCCTGCTCCATATCCAGCATTTCATAATACAGTGCATTGACAGTCTCACCTTCTGTGATTTCTGTCCGTTCCCCGGTTTCGGCGTCCACGATAACTGCTTTATCAGCGCGTGGGTATTCCATAATTTCTATATATCCTTTTTCGCAGCTGATCATGGCGCGTTTTGGCTGTTTTGAATGCATGGATAATGCTACTGTTGCCATCTGCCCCTGTGAATTCTGCAGCAAAACAGTTGCCTGCTCGTCGGAACCTGTCGGAGATGGTTTCCACTGACTTAATATATTGGTCGGAGTCTCATTCATAAAACTACGGACAATCGAAAGTGCATAAACACCAATATCAAGCATTGCTCCTCCCGCCAGATTCAGATTGAAAAAGCGGTTCTTCATATCATATTCCTTAAAGCTGCCAAAATTCATTGTTATGATCTGGACTTTTCCAAGTGCTCCTTCTTTTACGATGTTCCACAATTTTTTATAAATTGGCATATGCCAGATGGTCATGGCTTCAGCCAGAATTAAATTCTTTTCCTGTGCCAGTGTGATCATCTGATCCAGTTCTCTGCTGTTTAATGTAATGGATTTTTCGACAAAAAGATGCTTTCCATGCTGTAATGCCTTTTTCATAAAGGCATAATGCGTGTTATGTGGACTGGTAATGTAAATAATATCGACGTTTTCATCCTCAAACATATCATCAATCTGATCATATACTTTCTGCACACCGTATTTTTCTGCAAAATCTACCGCTTTCTGATAGGTACGGTTTCCAACTGCATACAGGGATTTTCCCATTTTCTGCAGCGCCTGCGCCATTTCATTTGCAATCACACCGGTACCAAGTACCGCCCAGTTAAGGTTTTCTCTCATCTCTTTTGCCTCCTGAAATTTCTTTTGCTTATCTGCCACATATTTTCTCACAGATTCATTATTTTTTCTATGCTTTTTCTGTAAAAAACTTGATAAACTGATATGCTCCCTTTTAGGCAGACAAGTATAATAATAAAAACTTGTTGCCTAGAAGGGAGTTTTTTTATTGGGAAGA
>NZ_CAKRAS010000070.1 GCF_934295145.1 uncultured Eubacterium sp.
CAACTGGAGTTGGATGCGATCGCGCATATCACATTGGAAGATTCGACAACGTTTATTCATCCGCGAACAGGTGCAAGGGCATTGAAATACAAATACCCGATTCCGGAAACGAACGGTGCAAAAAGTATTTATGTCGTATATAAGAATTAAGGGTTTTTTTGGCTGATTGTCAGAGTTAGGAATATGCCGACGATGGAAAATCCAACCATAGTTGCGAAAGCTACATGGATACCGGTTATGCTTAAAGAAGCCGGTGCGGATGCAATCGTTGCGATCACGACGAGAATCGTGGAAAATAATGATCCACTCATCTGACGCAGGGAATTTAAGATTGCCATGCCGTATGGTTTGTCTTCCAGCTTCAGATTCTGTACAGCCAGAGCGGTACTAGGTGTCATGAGGAAAGTCATTCCCATGCAGCGGGACGCGTAGGCGATCGCAATCGGAAGAATGCCAACGGTTTCCATGTAAAACACGAAAGGCAGATTTCCGGCGAGCATGAAAAACATCCCGATCAGGCAGATGCGTTTTGCTCCATAACGGTCTTTTAATTTGCCGGAATACGGACTGAATGCGGCAATCAGCAGGGAACCCGGAAGCAGGATCAGTCCGGAAACAGTTGCACTGTAAGGGCAGATAGACTGGTTGAACAGCGGAACCAGAATCGTGCCGGCCATATTCATAACATAGGCGATTCCAAGAAGAATCGTACCCATCATAAGAGAACGGTCACGCAGCAGTGAGAGCTTCAGTAATGGAGCCTTGCTGTTGTTTTGGCGTTTTACAAAAACTGCCAGACTGATGATACCAATCGCAAATGTCAGAAATACTTTTGCACTTAAAAATACACCTGACTTCAAGAATGTAACTGCCAGCATAAAAGTGGAAAATCCGAGGGTGTATAAAATAACGGAAATGCCATCCAGTGACAGATTTTGTCGTTCTCCGATACTCTGCAATGAGAACTGTCCCAACAGCATAATGATGCAGGTAAAGATGATCAGGAACACGAAAATACTTCTCCAGCCAAAGGCATCTACTAACAGACCGGATAAGGTCGGACCGACGGCCGGTGCAAAGCCGACGATGATTCCGGTAAGCCCCAGAGCCTGTCCCTGATGTTCCGGCGGATAAAGATAAAGTACTGCAGTTTGCAGCAGTGGAATCAATGGTCCCGCACCGCAGGCCTGAATGATTCGCCCTGCAAGCAGCAGCGGAAAGTTCGGTGCGCAAAGTGACAGGACGCAGCCTGCCAGAAAAATGGCCAGTGACACCTGCACCAGAAGTTTTGTTTCGAATTTATAAAATAAAAATGCAGTCAGGGCAGTGATGACGCCCATCACTAATATGTAGCTTGTGGTCAGCCATTGTCCAATTGCAGCAGAAATTCCGAAGTCCTCCAGAATCGACGGCAGAGCGGAAGTCAGCAGGTTCTGGCTTAAGGAACCGATAAAACCGGCAGCCATCAGGACAAAGACCACGATCTTATTTTTGGTAGAAATCACAATATGTCTGATCCTCCTTTGTATGAAAATAAATTATTTTTTATAAGGACTATAAGTATTTACGCTATTCTTTAAAAGGAAAAGCTTATTTTGAAAAACGTTATTTATCAAAGAATTGAAAATATAATGTAATATCATATCCAATATCTGTTAAAAAAGCTAAGCATTATTTGTATGTTGTTTTTCCTGTAAATGAACAAGTGAAATGAAATATTCAACGGTGGCATCAAAGCTTTCCAGGGTAGAATACTTCTGATGCGCCAGATATCCGGCGGCAGCCAGGCTGATATATCCGTGGATCATACTCCGGAACATGCGGTTCAGATGAATGGAGTCTGCGTCACTAAGTTTGTATTGATTCAATGCAATACGAATCGGTTCTACGGAATGCCATGCTGCATTCGGGCGTTGGAACTGTTGAACATGTCTGAAGTAATAATCATCCTCTACTAAGCCATATTCGCGTTGGATGGCAGCTAATGATGGATCAATAGTTTGTGTTTTCATATTCTGTTTTTTATTGTCTGATTGCTCTGTCGGTTTTGCATTGGTCAGAGATTGAGCAATAGCAAAGGATCTTGGTGAAGAATAGTTGTTAGAATCAGATTTTGAAGCAGTATCATTTGTAAGGTCATTTTGTTCGATGGTCGGGAGTGATAATATTACCTGATATAAATGTGGATGCTGTTTTGCATATTCTAACTGCGTATGTGCCAGTGCACGAATCATGTCATCCGGGGAGCTGTCTTTCATAGCATTGATCGATCGTTGATAAAGATCCAGCTCAATTTTGAGGGCGAGTTCTTTTTGGAGTTGTTTGATACTAGAAAAATAATTGTACAGAGAAGGCGTTTTGATACCGAGTTCTTTTGCCAGATCATGCAGGGAAAATTTATCAAATCCTTTTTCCTCTACTAACTGCAGTGCAGTATCTAAAATGAATCCATAAGGTAATCCTGTTCGTGCCATATAAACAATCCTTTCTTAAAAATGGTGTTAGGCTATAATCCTAAAAACGTACAAATGAAAAGTAGACTAATAGTATTAGGTTTGTAAAAACAAAAATAAATAAAAAATGGGCTAATAGCGTTAGGTATTGAAAGTAAGAAAAATAGTAAAAAGTAAGCTAATAATATTAGTTTGAAAAATGTGTATAAACAGTATAAGTTTTGTAAAAAGATGTCAAATATATTAGTCTTATAAAATTTAAAACATGAATAATGTATTAACTAATGGTATTAGTACAAATTGAATTGGTATATAAATATAGGAATAGGCTAACAGTATTAGTTAAAATAAAAATAGTGTTATAAAAATACGAATAAACTAACGGTGTTAGTTTATGAAAATCATATATAAAATAGACAGATTTGTCAAGAAAAAATAGAGTTGTGACAGTTTATAATGAGGTTAATATTTGTAGTATTCAACATGTAATGAGGATATTAATGAGTGCGGACGAATCAATGTTTTATAGTAATGAATAATTGTTAAAAATGCGCAGAGGTTTTCGGATTCAGAAAATGTCTCTGCGCGATTTGCTGAATTTGAAAAAAATTCTTACGAAGAAAATTTTTTCGTGGTAAGATAATACTGCTGAAAGAAAGCACAATAGGATTCCAGTCATAGTAAATGCTGATGCAGATATGGGACTGTGGAATGTATTTGTATTGATCATTTTAAACAGGAATCCTGAATAAAATTGGTATATTATAATTGGAAACGTACATTCTCCCGGAATGCTAACGAACAACACACATTTTAGATGTAAAGTTGTTTGTCAGCAGGAAAGGAGATTTTTTATGCCAAAAACAAAATTACAAAATGTATTTTTTACCATTCTCATGGTGGCAGTCATGGTTTATGGAATGGTTTGTTACAACGTTGCATTGGCGCAGGGAGAGATGACGAATCAGGTATTCCTCCTTGCCCTGGGAGAACTTCCAATTATGGGAGTGATTGCATTTGTTGTGGAACTTTTATTTGTGGAGAGAATTGTAAAGCGTATTGCATTTCAGTGTGTAGATCCGCAGAATATCCCCCAGATTTTGCTGATCATACTGATTTCATCCCTGACAGTAGCATTTATGTGTCCGATTATGAGTTTTTTCGCATCTATATTGTTCGGATTTAAAGGAACAGACATGTTGCTTGGTAACTGGTTACAGACTGCAGCGCGGAATTTCCCTATGGCACTGTTTTGGCAGTTGTTCTATGCAGGTCCATTTGCAAGATTCGTTTTTCGTAAGGCGGGCAAAATTGCCGAAAATAGAAGCAAAAAAGTACATAATCAGGAAATAATCTGTTAAACGAAAATTTGTCAATCGTGATTTTGCCGAAAAAATGTTTTTGCTGAAAAACAATTTAGGAAATTTTGCCGATTGCAAAATCTGGAAATTGTATTAATATGAATACACGAAAAGACCAACGGGGGTAAGGAGTTTTTAAAGCAACCGTGGCCTTTTATTTTTCCAACATAATGGTAGTACCAATTATGAAAAAACAGCATCAATTAGGAGATGCAACAACGATGCTGAAATTGTGATGATTGGGAAAACTGTTTCAGGAGAAATCAAAAAACAGAAGAAAGAGAAAAGAAGGAGGTGACCGCTACGAACGGACTGGTAGATGAGTTGATCGACCAATTGAGTGTCAAGACGGTGTTCACGATACCCATTTTTGGTGGAATCAAAATCGCGGAATCAGTTGTCGTTATGTGGATCATTATGGCAGTAGTCATAGTGGCATCGATTTTCCTGACACGTAATTTAAGTGTGGAGAATCCGGGAAAGAGACAATTGTTTCTGGAAGTGTGTATCGGAAAATTCTACGGATTTTTCGAAGGGCTGCTCGGAGAGGAAGGAAAGTGTTATATTCCTTATCTGATGAGCGTCGGTCTGTTTATCGGTATTGCAAATGTAATTGGCTTATTTGGATTTAAGCCTCCGACAAAGGACCTGAATTGTACGATCGCTCTTGCGTTGATGAGTATCATACTGGTGGAAGCCGCCGGTATCCGGGCGAAAGGTGTGAAGAAGTGGGCGAAAGGATTTACACAGCCTGTCGCGATCATTACACCGATCAACATTCTGGAGATTTTTATCCGACCGTTTTCGTTATGTTTACGACTGTTCGGAAATGTACTCGGAGCGTTCGTTATCATGGAGCTGATCAAGGCGGTTGTGCCGATGGTGGTACCGCTGGTATTTAGTTTCTATTTTGATATTTTTGATGGATTGATCCAGGCATATGTATTTGTATTCCTGACATCGTTGTACATCAAGGAAGCCATTGAGTTGCAGGCGGAATAAAGGTCAATGTATTTTGACAGAAAACCTGTAAAGTAACATATCAGAAAGTCCTGTCAGAGATAAAATGTGACAGGCAGAATATGAAGTGAGAAAAGGAGATAATTATTATGATGATCGCACTCGGAGCTGGTATCGCAGCATTAGCAGGAATTGGAGCAGGTGTAGGTATTGGTATCGCAACAGGTAAAGCAGTAGATGCCGTAGCAAGACAGCCGGAAGCTGACAGCAAGATCAGCAAGAACTTATTACTTGGTTGTGCACTGGCAGAGGCAACTGCTATTTATGGTATGGTTGTCGCTATTCTGATCATTTTCCTTTGCAAATAAAAAACAAAGACGTGAGATTTTGTCTTTAGAAGGAGGATTTCAGGATGCTGAGAATTGATTCAAACCTTATATGGATCATTGTGAACCTGTTGATCTTCTATTTCCTGATCAGAAAGTTTCTGTTCAAACCGGTTTTAAATATCATCGAAAAGAGAAAACAGATGGTAGCGGAACAGTTTGAAAAAGCAGATACGGTAAATGCAGAGGCTTTAGAGTTGAAAACTCAGTATGAGGCATCTTTGCAGGGCGCAAAAGAGGAAGCAGTCCAGATTGTGGCAGATGCCAGAGAACGGGCAGATGTGCAGTACAAGCAGATTGTTTCTGATGCGGAAAAACGATCCGAAGCATTGCTTGAGAAAACAAATCAGGATATGGAAAAAGAACGTGACAGAGCACTTCAGAGTGTACAGAAAGAAATCAGTACGCTGGCTATGGCTGCAGCGATCAAGATTATCGGAGAGAATAGCAGTAAAGTCACGGATGAACAGCTTTACAATGAGTTTTTAAGTAAAACGGGTGACAAACATGACAGCAACAACGGCTAAATATGTAAAAGTTTTGTGGGAGCTGAATGCTCCGCTGGATGGTCTTGAAACTGCAGTACAGATTTATCGGGAGAGTCCCGAATTACAGCGGGTGCTGACAGACCCAAGTGTTTACAAAGAGGAAAAACATGCGGTGGTTGACCGCATTTTCCCGGAAAAAAAGTTACAGAATTTTATGAAGATTCTCTGTGATTATTCTGACGTGGAATATCTGGAAGAGATCGTGGAGGAATACAAAATGTATGCAAATGAACATCAGTCAATCGTAAACGCAACCTTACGTTATGTGACAGCACCGGATGATAATCAGCTGGAAGGAATTAAAAAATTCCTGATGGAAGAGTTTGATGCGCATCAGGTTGAGCTTGAGATGATCCGGGATGAGCGTCTGGTGGGAGGTTTTGTCCTCGCTGCCAATGGCCGTGAATGGGACTGGAGCATCAGCGGACGGATCCGCGGCATGCAGGAGCAGCTCGGTATGATTCAGAATCAGGCTGAATTATAACAGGCAGAGTTAAGAAGTAAAAGGTAAAAGAAAGAGGTGATAGGACAATGAGCGCTATCAGTTCACAGGATATTATTTCCATCCTGAAGGAAGAAATCGAGAATTACGATTTTGAAGCGAAGGATCGGGAAATTGGTCATGTCATCTGGGTTGGTGACGGAATTGCCACTGTCTATGGAATTGACCAGGCGATGTATGGTGAGATCGTTGTCTTTGAGAACGGCGTAAAAGGTATGGTACAGGATGTCAGAAGAAATGAGATCGGTGTCATTCTGTTTGGCCGTGATACAGGGATCAAGGAAGGAACCAAAGTAACAAGAACCAAAAAGAAAGCCGGAATTCCGGTTGGAGATAAATTTGTCGGAAGAATCATCAATGCCTTGGGTGCTCCAATTGATGGTGAGGGTGATATCGAAGAAGATGATTATCGGCCGATTGAAAATGAAGCACCGGGCATCATAGATCGTAAATCTGTCAGCGTACCAATGGAGACAGGAATCCTTTCCATCGATTCTATGTTCCCAATCGGACGTGGACAGAGAGAGCTGATCATTGGTGACCGTCAGACAGGTAAGACATCTATTGCAACGGATGCAATGATAAACCAGAAGGGAAAAGATGTCATCTGTATTTATGTCGCAATTGGACAGAAAGCATCAACAATTGCAAAAATTGTATCCACATTGAAAAAACACGGTGCAATGGATTATTCCATCATCGTAGCCGCAACAGCCAGTGATCCGGCTCCGTTGCAGTATATTGCACCGTATGCGGGAACAGCCATGGCAGAGTATTTTATGTATCAGGGAAAAGATGTGCTCATCGTTTATGATGATTTGTCAAAACATGCGGTAGCTTACCGTGCATTGTCCCTGTTGCTGGAGCGTTCTCCGGGACGTGAGGCTTATCCTGGCGACGTTTTCTACCTGCATTCCAGACTGCTGGAGCGTTCCAGTCGTCTGAGTGACAAACTCGGCGGCGGTTCCATTACAGCCCTGCCGATCATTGAGACACAGGCAGGTGATGTATCCGCATACATTCCGACCAACGTAATTTCCATCACAGACGGTCAGATCTTCCTGGAGAGTAACTTATTCTTCTCCGGTATGAGACCGGCGGTAAACGTAGGTCTGTCTGTATCCCGTGTCGGTGGTGCCGCACAGACAAAAGCGATGAAAAAGGCAGCAGGAAGTATCCGTATCGATCTGGCCCAGTATCGTGAGATGGAAGTATTTACCCAGTTCAGTTCTGACCTGGATGATGATACAAAAGAGCAGTTACAATACGGAAAAGGCCTGATGGAACTGTTAAAACAGCCACTTTGCCAGCCACTTGGGATGGCAGAGCAGGTTATTACACTGTGGACCGCTACACACAAGATTTTCCTGAATGTGGAAGTTAAAAAGATCAAAGAGACCCAGAAGGGTATGCTGGAATATTTCAAAAATGCACATCCTGAGATCATCGAAGAGCTGAATGAAACAAAGACACTGACCGATGAACTTGGAGAGAAGATCCTCGCTGCCGCCAGGGAGTATGTAAAATAGGAGGTCTATCATGGCAAGTGCTAGAGAGATACAGAGCAGAATGCAAAGTATCAAAGATACGATGAAAATCACCAGTGCCATGTATATGATTTCTTCGTCAAAGATGCAAAAAGCAAAGAAAAGCCTGGCAGACACAGAACCGTTTTTCTTTGCACAGCAGAATGCGGTAGCGCGTTTTGTGAAGTCCGTTCCGGACACAAACAATATCTTTTTCGGAAGAGATATTCCGGATGATCAGAAAAAGCGCGGCTATCTGGTGATTACTGCTGACAAGGGTCTGGCAGGAGCTTATAACCACAACGTTTTGAAGCTTGCATCGGAGCAGCTGGAAAAGGGCAGACAGAACAAACTGTTTGTGGTTGGTGAGCTTGGACGACAGTATTTCATGAAAAAAGATGTAAATATTGACGGAGAATTCAGTTATACCGTGCAGAATCCAACCCTTTACAGGGCGCGTCACATCGGTTTGCAGCTGATTGATGAATATGTACGTGAGGAACTGGATGAGGTTTATATTATCTATACAAAAATGCTCAATGCGTTCAAAATGGAAGCAGATATGTTTCAACTGCTTCCGTTGCAGAGAGAAGAATATACACAAAAAAATCTGAAAGGATACAGTGAAAGAATGACCTTTCATCCTTCTGTGGAGTCTGTGCTGAATAGCCTGATTCCGAACGTAGTGTGTGGTTTTGTATATGGTGCACTGGTAGAATCTTATGCCAGTGAACATAATTCCAGAATGATGGCGATGCAGACTGCTACAGACAGCGCAAAGCAGATGCTCCACGATCTGGAAATTGAATACAATCGTGTGCGTCAGGCAGCGATCACTCAGGAGATCACTGAAGTTATCGCCGGTGCCAAGGCGCAGAAGAGCAAGAAAAAGTAAGAGAGGTGAAGCGATATGAATAAAGGAAAAATCGTTCAGGTCATGGGACCTGTTGTAGACGTAGAGTTTTCCGACCATAACCTTCCATGCATCAAAGATGCACTCGAAGTTGATAATAATGGGAAAAAATGTGTCATGGAAGTGGCACAGCATATTGGAAATGATACCGTAAGATGTATCATGCTTGCTTCCAGTGAAGGGCTTCATCGTGATATGGAAGTAACAGCAACCGGTGCCGGTATTACGGTTCCGGTAGGAAAAGCAACGCTGGGACGACTGTTCAATGTTCTGGGTGAGGCAATTGATGATGGAAAACCGGTGGAGGCAAAAGAAAACTGGTGTATCCACAGAGAGCCGCCATCATTTGAAGATCAGAGTCCGGTTGTTGAAGTTCTGGAGACTGGTATCAAAGTTATTGATCTTCTGGCTCCATATGCCAAAGGTGGTAAGATTGGTCTGTTCGGTGGTGCCGGTGTAGGAAAAACAGTCCTGATCCAGGAGCTGATCCGAAATATTGCAACAGAGCATGGTGGATATTCTATTTTTACCGGTGTCGGAGAGCGTTCCCGTGAGGGTAATGATCTCTGGACAGAGATGAAAGAATCCGGTGTTCTGGAGAAAACAGCCTTAGTGTTTGGACAGATGAATGAGCCGCCTGGAGCACGTATGCGTGTGGCTGAAACAGGCCTGACCATGGCAGAGTATTTCCGTGATAAAGAACATCAGGATGTATTGTTATTTATCGATAATATTTTCCGTTATGTACAGGCAGGTTCTGAAGTTTCCGCACTGCTTGGACGTATGCCTTCTGCGGTAGGTTATCAGCCGACACTGGCAAATGAAGTCGGTGAATTACAGGAGCGTATCGCTTCCACAAAAGAAGGTTCTGTTACATCTGTGCAGGCGATTTATGTGCCGGCGGATGACTTGACTGACCCGGCTCCGGCAACCACATTTGCCCATCTGGATGCAACAACGGTACTTTCCAGAAAAATCGTTGAGCAGGGTATTTATCCGGCTGTTGATCCGCTGGAGTCTAACTCACGTATTCTGGAGCCGGATATCGTCGGTGAGGAACATTATGAGGTCGCACGCCGTGTACAGGAAATTCTGCAAAGTTACAAAGAGTTACAGGATATTATCGCAATCCTTGGTATGGAAGAACTTTCAGAGGAGGATAAGATCACTGTATACCGTGCAAGAAAAATTCAGCGTTTCCTGTCACAGCCGTTCCATGTAGCTGAGACATTTACCGGAATCCCAGGTAAATACGTACCGTTGGAAGAGACAGTCAAAGGTTTCAGGAAGATCATTGATGGTGAGATGGATGAGTATCCGGAATGGGCATTTTTCAATGTGGGAACCATTGACGATGTCATAGAAAAAGCAAAGAACGGAAATCATTAGTGAGGTGTGACAATGAGTACATTTCATTTAAAAATTATCGCATATGATAAGATTTTTTATGATGCTGAGGCAGAATCAGTTGTATTACCTGCAATTGATGGTGAAGTTCAGCTCCTGAAAAATCATGAGGAATGTGTCGTTGCATTGAAAACGGGTGAGGTTCGTATCGGAACACCGGAAGGTGAAATGATTCCAGCAGTTTGCGGAAGTGGCTTTGCAGAAGTTACTTCTGACAATCAGGTGGAAATTCTGGTGGATACAATTGAACGTCCGGAGGAGATCGATGTACGTCGTGCAAAAGAGGCAAAAGAGCGTGCGGAAGAACGATTGCTTCAGCATAAGAGCCGGATGGAGTATTATCGCAATACAGCATCACTGGCAAGAGCGATGGCACGTTTGAAAGAAGCAAATAAATATCGCCACTAGGTGTGGTGAAAAGAACAAACTGAAAATGAAATCCAGACAGACACGGATGATTTTTTACCTCCGTTGTGCCGCTTATCTCCGCCTCCTTCCGTGAACTCGGCTGCAAAATCAGCAGCCTCAGACACACTCACGGAGGCGGGCTATGCTCACTTCGGTAACGAAAATCACCCTATCGTCTTGTCTTGGATTTCATTTTCAGTTTTGTTCCATTTATACGGTGGCTCCAGCCGTGCGTGCACATAAGTAATGTTAAAACATTCGTTTGTTTGTACGCAAAAATAATATGAATGAAATAAAACCCCCGAAGCTGGCACTTCGAGGGTTTTTGTATTCTAATGGAATACATACTTTTCTTACTCACCACTATAATAAACCTTTCCTTTGAAAAAATCAATATCTAAATGAACAATATTTTCAGTTGAATCGAACAAAGTTTCGTGCTATTATGTTATTGCTGTCGACTCTTTCCAGTAGGAAGGAGGTGAGCCTAATGGAATACATACTTGCTTTTCTTATCTCTGTATTGGCATCTATAGCGGGTTATTATATTTGCAAATGGTTAGACAGAGACAAACGGCAGCACTAGCCTGACGGTGTAGTTCTCCGGAATGAACTTTAGAACTCTGGAAACTGGCATTTTCAGAGTTCTTTTAAATACATGTATTGTACTGGTAAATTATGAAAATCAATTTTATAAATTATCAAATCCAATATAAACTTGATAGTATTCGCCCAAGGTGTCCCGGCCGTATTTGTATACGGAATAAAACGGAGCATGATAGATGACAGTTTCATCGCTGTATTCTACGGAATAGGCGAATCGTGGTGCCTGCCGGATATAGCATACACTGGCGAAGTCCAGCCAGATCATGCCAAACAGGATCGCAATAAAAATAATTATAGATTTCACTAATTTGCTTTTTTTGAGTAACTGGAAGATTCCAATGGTTACGATAATGGCTCCTAAAATGGCAAATTTTGCTGCCCAGCCGCTTTCACTTGGAAATACGGTAAATCCGGATAAAATCAGGAAGCATCCGAATGCTGACAGGATATATCCGGTCAGTTTTTTCATTTGTATATGTTTGTCTTCTGTGGCATATTGTGCCGCTTTCATTAAAGTGTCTTTCATTTCTACATTCATATTCTCGCTTTTCCTTTCTCCGTCGATGATTTCGCAGATATCAATATCATAAAAATCTGCAAGTTCAACTAATATAGACAGATCTGGTAAATTCGTTCCGGTTTCCCAGCGGGATACGGTTCGGTCAGATACGTTGAGCTGTTCTGCAAGCTGACTTTGTGTAAGTGTTTTTTCTTTTCTGAGTTCTTTTAAAAAAAGACCGATCTTTTTCTGATCCATGTTGTTGCTTTTGCCTCCTTTCAGGAAAAACCATAACAAAAAGTGCGTGAAATCACCACGACACAAAGCGAGAGTTAACGTAAATGGTAAATACAGTATGTGTGTCTAATACATAAAGTGCTATATACAGTGTATGTATTGCAAAAAAATATAGGATCACAGAAAATTATGTTTGCTGTGCTGTGCGATAGCTTCGTGCGGACATGCCATTTTCCTGCTTGAAAACCCGACAGAAATAGTTGTAGTCGGAAAATCCGCATTGTTCGGAAATGGTAGAAATTGGTAAATTTGTTTTGGTTAATAGTGTCTGCGCATGCTGCAGGCGCATTTTTTTTATATATTTTGCGATGCTGCAATGTAAAAATTCTTCTGAATATTCGTAGAGTTTGCGGCGGCTCAGATGCAAGTGTTCGCAAAGGCGGTCTACGGATAGATCTTCGGTCAGGTGGTTCAGAATATAAGTGTTGATGTTTTGTTCAAACTGTTGTTTTTCGATGGAAATCAGTTTTTTGTACAGGATGGAGGAAATACATGCTTCCATGATGCTTGCGGCGGCGTGAATCTGCGTGTCGGAGATACAGGGGATTGCGTTGGCATATTGTTTCCAATTGTCATATTCGACGAATTTGTTTGCTTCGTTTGTATCGGGTGAGGTTGAGTTAGCAATATTGGTTTCTGTGGTACTCAGGTGATATTTATGTAATGCATGTTCAATTAGTGACTGTAACTGCTTCGGGGAGTTTGCATTTGCAACCTGCCCCATCATAAGGTAGCCGATGGTAAATCCGTCGCTGACGATGGGGGCGGTGGCTTCGATCAAACCGGCATGACATTTGTAAATGACACATTCGCCGGATGCTTTTGCTGCTTCAAAGGAAGCACGGTCGGAAACGTCACAGAGGGCGGCTCCTTCCGGGGAAGTTTTGATATAATGGCAGAAACAGTTTTCTTTTGTCGGATAACTGAGGATCCATTCTCCTTCGGGATCGTAGAGGGTCAGTGTCAACTTTGTTAAGTCGTGGAAGTCCTGTAGAAGTTGATGCAGTTCTTTTTCATTATAGTTTAGTTTCATAG